>JAMDDL010000156.1:19396-21596 GCA_023488645.1 Actinomycetota bacterium
AGGGTCTC
The DNA here is from genome assembly GCA_023488645.1 of Actinomycetota bacterium. Taxonomy (GTDB): domain Bacteria; phylum Actinomycetota; class Humimicrobiia; order Humimicrobiales; family Humimicrobiaceae; genus JAMDDL01. The sequence goes on from JAMDDL010000156.1 coordinate 19,405, forward strand.
AAAATCTCCCATGTTTTTTAAAAATTCGCTGTCAATTTCAGGAAGAGATTTTCTTTTTACTTCCTTCATAATCAGTTTGAATTCAGCTTTTTTGCCTGCAATGTCCTTATCCTCAACTTCCTTCGGCATTTTAGCGCTAACTGTTTTTTCTTCGCCTTTCTTCATCCCTATTAAAGCTTTTTCAATTTCCTTTAAAAGAACTCCTGAGCCTATTTCGAGGACATAATCTTTATATGTGCCGCCTTTGAATTCCTTTCCATCAATTGTGCCGGTAAAATCTATTGTAACTATGTCAGATTTTTTACTTGACACACCTTCAGTGACAGGCTCAAGAGCTGCAAACCTGTTTCTTAAATTTTCAATCTGCTGATTTATTTCTTCTTCGGTAACTTCTGTAGGATAACCTTCTGCCGGTATACTAATGTATTGAGGAAGAACGGCTTCCGGCTCCACTTCAACTGTTATATTAAAATTAACAGGTTTGTCCTGATTTAACTCACCATCAACATCAACCTTGGGATAATCAACAGGCTTCAGATTTGAATTTTCTATAATATCTGAATAAAGTTCTGATATTGCAATATTTGCAGCTTCTGAAAGAACATAATCCCTGCCATAATTAATATCTATAATCTGATAAGGAACCTTACCTTTTCTAAATCCCGGTATCTTTGCTTTTCCTGCTATATCCTTATAAGCTGCATTTATGGATTTGTTAAAATATCCGCCGGAAATTTCAACATTTAATTTTATTTTGTTCTTATCAACTTTTTCCTGACCCTTGATACTGTAGCTCAACTTAGAAATCCTCCTTAAACTATTTAAAACTTCTTTTAAAACCTTTATAAAATTTTATTTCCATCTTTCGGCTTCTCAAGCATAAATATACCTGAATATACCGTCTGTATATACCTATATGCATAAATTCATAGAGATTACAATATACAGCCCTAAAATAAACAACTAATTATAAATAAATTTATTTAAAATTACAAACCTGGTTTGAGCGCTGCCTGTTTTTTATTATACTGCAAATTGAAAATGAGGTTGTTTTAAAACTTAAGTTTTTCAGAAATTTTATACCCTTAGAGCGGAATCTGGAGATCCTTTTTATATTCTCATCCTGTTAACTACAGAGATGCGAATTCCTCTCAAATATGATGAATCATTACCATTTCTGCATGGTCCTTTTACCCCTGCCCGTAATAAGCACAGCTCCCATGTTTTCTCAGATAATGCTTGTCGAGAAGCGTTTTCTTAATGCTTAAAGCAGAAGGATTAAGCAACTGAGTTAAACAATTTGCCTTTGCAACTTCCTCAAGTACTGTACTTATAAATACAGCCTCCTTTGCATCAGCACCCCAGCTGAAGGGCCCATGGCATGCAACAAGACATGCCTTCACAACATTGTAGTCTATATTTCTGTTCTTAAATGTATCTGCAATCAAATTTCCGGTTTGTTTTTCATAATCATCCGAGATCATCTCGTCTTTAATTACACCAGTACACGGGACATCACCGTAAAAATAATCGGCATGGGTTGTGCCAAGGCATTTAACTGAAAGTCCTGCCTGTGCAAATGCCGTTGCATATCTTGAATGCGTATGAACAACAGCTCTTATTTGGACAAACTCTCTGTAGAGGACAAGATGTGTTTTAGTATCGGAGGATGGCCTTAAATTGCCATCGATTATATTTCCATCTAAATCAAGAAGCACTATATCATTTGGTTTTAGTTTGTCGTAGTCAACCCCGCTTGGCTTTATTGCAACAATATTATGTTCCCTGTCTATCTGAGAGACATTTCCAAACGTATATATTACAAGACCTTTATTTACAAGCTCCATGTTTGCTTCATATACAGCCTGTTTTAATTTATTTTTATCCATTTAAAGACTCCTTAAACTTTCTTCAAGAAGAGAACCTATATCTTTATATTTTTCATATAGCTTCTTATAAATTTTCGCATTTTGAGGTATCGGATTATATGTCTTTAAGGTTTTGCTTGCCATACGTTCCTGTGCTTCTGCAATGTCTTTATAGTATCCTGCTGCAACTGAGGCAAAGATAGCAGCACCAAGTGCAACAGCTTGAGTCGATTTAAGTACTTTTACAGGCATATCAAGCACATCAGATAATATCTGCATTACAAGAGGAGATTTTATGGATATTCCTCCTATTGCTACAACTTC
>JAMDDL010000112.1 GCA_023488645.1 Actinomycetota bacterium
TAATTTTATATATTATTGCTAAATCAGAACATACCTCCACTATCTTATCGCCAAGGACTTCCTGAACTGTATCCATCCAATGAGAGCCTATATCAGCAATACATCTTGAAGCTCCACCCGAATTTTTATCAATTCTCCAGTTATAGTCTGTCTGATAAAGCAGCCAATCCTGAAGATATGAACCATGCACTAGAATTGGCTTTCCAATATCACCATTTTTAACCTTTGCCTTAATTTCCTGAACTAGTGGGTTCATCCTGTAATTAAAGTTAACCCCTGCTACCACTTTAGGATTTTGTTTTAATATATTAATTAACTCTGCACTTTCTTTGCTGCTTATGGCTAAAGGTTTTTCTGAAAAAATATGCTTCCCCGACAGGATAATTTTTTTATTTATCTCAAAATGAAGGTTATTAGGGGTGCAGTTATGAACTACGGCAATCTCAGGATCAGCTAAAAGCTCATCAACGCTTTTGTAGTATTTTGGTATATAGTATTCACCTGATTTTCTTTTAGCAAGTTCGTAATTTATATCAGTAACAGCGTTAACCTCAGAAAAACCAACTCTTCTGATTACGTCTATATGAAAATTACTTATAAATCCCATCCCAATTACACCACATTTAACCTTAGTCATAAAACCTCCAGAGTAAAAATTTTAAAAATACATTAAAATATTTCAGTTGCTGCATTTTTAATTATAGCAGCACAATCTACTATCTCTTCATCACTTGATAAAATTGAAATCCCAAAACCTGCACCAAGGCCTTCATCAACAACACCAACACTTATATTTACAGCACGTTGCAATATATCATCTGTTTTTGGAAGCATATGTGCTTTATATTCCACCTTTTCCCCATAATAAGGACAAGTGAATGGGCAATTAATTTTGGTTGGCATTTTCTTTCCAAGTATGTTCTCCATATTATTGTAAACGTGCCAACCTGAATTATATATTGTTTTTGTTCCAACTTTTTTACAGAACTTTTCTGCTCTATCTTTATCATCAAATATAAGCGTTAGAATTGTTCCACATTCTTCTTCATCATTAAGCTCTCTAAATCCAACACCTTCTATCCCTGAAATTGCATCTTTTAATTTTTTCTTTTTTTCATGTAATGTCAATATGATTTTTTCAATTTTGCGAAGCTGGGCTAAAGCAACAGCTCCAGTAAGTTCATTAATTCTAAAATTAAGTCCAATTATGCTTCTTTCGCCCACTTCAATACCCATTCTTGCTGGTTTATGACCTTGGTCATGAAAACCAAAAGCTTTTTCATAAAGGCTGCTATCATTTGTTACTACTACTCCACCATCACCAGCAGAGATTGTTTTAAAAACATTTAAAGAAAATGCGCTAATATCACCTATGCTGCCAACTTTTTTACCCTTATAGGAAGCTCCGTTTGCTTGACATGCATCTTCAATTACATATAGATTATATTTTTTTGCAATTTTCATAATTTTATCCATTTTACATGGGTTCCCTAGCATATGAACTGGCATAATAGCTTTTGTTTTTTTGGTTATCTTTTTTTCAATATCATCAGGATCAATTGTCAGAGACTCGTCAATTTCAACAAATACTGGAATAGCCCTTGCATATATGATAGATGATATAGATGCTATAAAGGTATAGCCTGGAACAATCACTTCGTCTCCTGGACCAATTCCTAAAGCTTCCAAACATATTAGTAATGCACCCGTTCCACTGCTTACAGCTATGCTGTAATTTACTCCAATATACTTTGCAAATTCCTTCTCAAAAGTAGCTACTTTATATTTGAAATCTGGATCGTTTTCACTTCCGTAGCGGGATAAATATCCTGATTCTAAAACATCTAATACTTCTTTCTTCTCTTCATTTCCAAAAAGATAAAAACCTGGACCAGCCATATCTTGTTTCTCCTTTTCATCAAGCCTTTTATAGAATTTTTAAAATACTTATTTAATTGCTTTAAACTAATTAAAAAATTATTCTCACTATAGTAGAGATATAAATCGGAAATTATTCAAGATAATAACTCTATAACCTTACTTAAATCTACTAAATCTAATGCTCTAAATCCCCCGATAAACTTGTTTACCTGTAAATCTTTAGTTATTAATAAAATCCTGCAATTTTAAATAAACTCAAAATAATCCCGGTTCTTTCTCATCTAAGATATCTAATTTTTATGATTTGAAGAAATCCTCCAACTTATTGCACAAAAACTATGTGAAAATATCAACATCTAGCTTAGCCTAAAATTTATGTCTGAAACAACGCCCTAGAAAAATATAGACGATCTTTTACTTATTTGTTCCTCACAACTATGGGTTATAACATCAATAAGAGGTTTAACTTAAAAATAATCGTTTTAACTAATTTACTTTTAAATAAACTGCTGCTTTAATTAGGATTACTAATTTTACTACTTCCGGATTACGAAAACATAGCAAAGTTTATACTTATATATTCTTTTTTATAAAATTCTATTAAAACCAAGTATACCTATCCCGTTGGAAAACCTACTAAAATTAACTCCTCAATTTATTTTTCAAGTTAGTAGTTTTCTAATGTTGAATATCTGATACGATCATGTATTTTTACTAGCACTTTATTGCAATAGATCATAGCATTTCCTCTCATTTCTTTAAAACAATACTAATAAAAACTCTTCCTGCTATGAGCTTTATATTAAAATCTATCAAGATTATATACATTTTATTTTACGAAAACTACCATGATAAACTTTTCTTACTTTATAGACAAAGACAAAATTTATAGCAATAATTTTTAGTTTTCTCAGCTCAGCCTTACTTCAATTTAAATTATTATACCATCTTCAAACTGTAAAAAATTACCAGAATCATATAATGATATTACTAAATCAGCCTCTTTCTTTATCCTAGAATAAGCATCCAAGCACTCATAAATATTCTCAGCTATACCTATAGGAATGTTATCTTCGATGTTTTTTAATTTAAAAAATGCATCAGTAACAATAATTATACAATTATCAGTTTTAATCTTAATTGCAATACTAGATCTGTGATGACAACCACACCAAAAAGTACTAATCCAAGGTAAAATATACGATTCGTCCTCCAACAATTTTACCTTTTCCCATCTGTCAAAGATTAGATATTTTAAAATCCTAGAAGGTATTATAAGCTCTCTTGGTTCAAGATTATAATTGGAAACATGGAAATCTATCCAACCTTTTTTTGATAAGCAAATTTCTGCATTTTTAAAAATATCAATTTTACCCAGTGTATAATGTTGAAGCGGCGTAATAATAACATAATCTATATCATCTGGTTTCATTCCTTCATTTCTTAAAATTATCTGTATATCATTTGTTTTTATCAGTTTTTTATTTTCATTGCCATCTGCAGCCCAGATTTTATTTACCTCAGGTATAAGCTCATCAGTCAACCCTGTATTTATCAGAATATTTTTTCTACCTCCTTTTATTAGCATTACTTGGAAACTTAACTTATATTTGTTTTCCCAGTCACTCATCCAGAATATTTGTGGTCCGGGTGTCTCTTTTACATATGCGACTTCATAAATTTTTATTGAAACTTTCATATCATCCACACTTCTGTCGGTCAATTCTTGTTTTAGCTTTTACTTGTACTCTCATTATAAATCTAACAATTTTAAATTTTGCATATATTCCTTTAAATCCACTACTTTATTCTCTGATATGGAGTTTAGAACTGCATTTAAAATGATAGAAGTATAATATGCGTCTTTAATTGAAGATAAGGGATTTTTATCTTGAAGAACACAATCATTAATAAAATAATCTACCTCCCTTTCAAACATCTCATCATACAAAGGATAATTCCAGGGTGGTTTATTATTTAGTATACCATTTACAACATTCCTTCCTGAAAAATTAATACAACTATCTTCACCAAGTACTTTGACTTTAAATTTCCATGAATCACTTGCTTCATCTTCCATCACCCAGGAAATAAAAATTTGCATCAAAGACCCATTATTAAATTTTGCGTTAACTATAACCTGGTCATCTACATTAGACATTTCTTTTTTTCTAATACAGCTTGAAAATGCATTGATTTTTTCTGGGATCTCCAATATTGAAATCATCAAATATATTGCATGCCATAATACTTCAATAAGAGGACCATGATATAATTTTATAAACTCAAAAGGCATACGGTAGATTTCACTCATAAATACATACATCGGTTTTTTGATTAAACCACTTCTTACATATTCTATTATGCGTTTTAACTCAGGCAGATAAGCATAGCTATGTCCAGGCATGCATATAACTTTTTTAACTTTTGCACTCTCATACAAGTCTTTTATTTCATTAGGAATCAGGCTTACAGGTTTTTCAACAAGAACATGTTTATTATGATTAATAGCTTTTTTAGCATAATAATAATGTGTCTCCAGTGGTGATAATATAAAAATTACATCAATTCTTTCATCATTAATAATTTCTTCTGCATTTTTATAAAAAGCAGTATTCCATTTTTTAGCTTTTTTAATACCAACATCTTTATTTATATCAGTTACTGCAAA
>JAMDDL010000009.1 GCA_023488645.1 Actinomycetota bacterium
AAGCATGCTTCAAGCACCATATCATAATCTTCCTCTGTTCCCGAGCCTGTTAAATCAATGGGATTTCCTACAACAAAATTACCCGGCAAATTTTTTCTTAATTTATCTGCTGATTCTTCAGTAAGGCTGGCAAGTTTAAGTTTATTATTAGCTGTTATTCGGTCAATTGCCTGAATCATCGCTCCTGCACCATTTGTGACAAGAATAGTTTTATTTCCGGTTACTCTTTTAAACTTTGAAAGGACTTTTGATGACGCTAGAAGTGACTCCATGCTGTCCGTATCTGCAATATCTGCCTGCCGCATGATGCCTTTGTAAACGCTGTAAGTGCCGGAGAGAAATCCCGTATGAGATGCTGCAGCTTTTGATGCAATATCACTTCTTCCAGCTTTATAGACAACTACCGGTTTTATCTTCGAAGCTTTCTTTGCTGCTTCAAAAAATTTTTTTCCGTTTTCAAGACCTTCTATATATGCTGCGATTACATTTGTTTTGGGGTCATCTGTAAGATAGCTTATAAGGTCTCCTTCATCAACATCAATTCTGTTGCCATAACTTATAAATTTGGATACGCCATAATTTCCAAGCTGTTCCAGATAAGCAATCCCGACAGTTCCAGATTGAGTAATAAAAGATATGCTGCCCGCAGGCGGCCTTAACATCAGATCATAGGGCTGAAATAAGGTATCTATTTTACTGCAGCCGTCAAATACTCCAAGACAGTTGCATCCGATGACTCTTATTCCGTATTTTTTAGCTGTTTTCTTTATATTTTCTTCAAGAGATATGTTTCCAACTTCCTTACCTCCTGAAGATATTATTATCATATTGGTTATATCTTTAGTTTTGCACTGCTCAAGCAATTCAGGAACAAAATTAAGCGATATGGTAACTACGACAATATCTATAACATCTTTAATATCGAACATTGAAGCATAACACTTAAATCCCATTACAGAGTCATATTTAGGATTTACAGGAAACAATCTGCCTTTATATCCATGATTTGCGATGCTGTCAAAAACAATATTGCCTATCTTGCTTCTATCTTCAGATGCGCCTATGACTGCAACAGATTTTGCACAAAAAAATTTATCGAGCTCTGTGGTATCAGGAAGTATATCCTTATTTTTTATAAATGTTTTTGACTCAACTGCCTTGAAATCTATTATTCTGTAATTATTTCCCCATACAACTGCAGGATTTATATCAAAAGAGGAAACAATTCCTGATAAATCTTCTGCCATTTTTGAGGACCTAATTAATATATCAACCAGTATATCTTTTGAAACTCCTAGTATGTTTCTATAGCCCGAAAGCAGTAAATTTGAAAATTTGAGGCCTTCAATCATATCTGAAGCATCATCTTCTGAGAGCGGCAGTATTCTGAAAGCAGTATCCTTAAATGCTTCGGTAAATACGCCGCCCATGCCAAGCATGATCATATCCCCAAATACCCTGTCTTTAATGTAGCCTATGATTATTTCAAAACCTTCCCTTACCATCTCCTGAACCAGTACTCCATTAATCCTTGCGGAAGGGCAGTTTTCTTTTACAGAGCTTTTTATATTTTCATAAGCTTTTTTAACTTCAGTTTCATTAGCAAGGTTTAGATAAACGCCGCCAATATCAGATTTGTGCAGGATATCCGGAGAATCTATTTTTAAGGCAACAGGATAACCTGTTTGCGAAGCAAAACTTACTGCTTCTCTTGCAGTTTTGGCAAGTTTTGTTTTTACAATATTTAAACCATATTTTGCAGGCAAATCTTCAAGATTAATCATGGTTAGTTCTCCAATTGCTTAAAAAATAATTAATGAATGCAAAATTCTTTCTCTGATATAATTTAATTTAAACTTAAAAACTCGAGAATTTCTTTTATGATCCTTTCCTTGCCTGGAATGACATTTTTTTCCATTACAGGATTTAAAGGGATAAGAAAATTTTTGGAAGCAATCCTCTTTACAGGATAATCAAGATAGTCAAAGCATCTTTCATTTATCTCTGCTGATATTTCTGAACCTGCTCCACTTCTTAAGACGCCTTCCTCAATTATTATCAGTTTATTTGTTTTTCTGACAGAATTTGTTAACATTTCATAATCAAAGGGAACAAGAGTTCTCGGGTCAATCAATTCTATGCTTATGCCATGCATATTCTCAATCTCTCTTATGGCTTCAAGAGCCGTGTTAACCATATTTGAAAAAGAAACAATGGACAGGTCTTTTCCTTCTTTTATCAAATTTGCTTTGCCAAAAGGAAGGTAGTATTCTTCCTGAGGAACCTCGTACTCAGTATTATAAAGTTTCTGATGTTCAAAAAATATTACAGGGTCTCCAAGATTGATCGCAGTCTTTAAAAGCCCTTTTGCATCATAGGCGTTTGACGGAATGGCAATATAAAGACCGGGAAAATGCATAAATATTGATTCGAGGCATTGAGAATGCTGAGCTCCAAGCCCTCCGGCTCCACCTGGGGTTCTTACAACCATATTTAAATTATATTGATTTCCTGAAATGATTCTTAATTTTGCAGCCTGATTTACGATGCCATCAAAGCAAACCGTTATAAAATCTTCAAACATTATTTCTGCTATAGTTTTCATTCCAAGCATGGATGCACCTATCGCAGTACCTATTATTCCAGCTTCCGAAATAGGAGTATCAACCACCCTTTCGCCACCAAATTCATTAAATAAACCGGCAGTTACACCAAAACAGCCTTCATAACCGCAAGCGATATCCTCTCCAAGTATGACAAGGTTTTTATCCTTTCTCATTTCCTCGGATATTGCCTGATTTAATGCATCTCTGTACTTTATTTTCACTTAATTTTCTCCTTCTATAACTGCATTTCATCATTAAAAACAGGAAACTTGCTTTCTCTTGCGAACTTTTCAGCATCATTTATTATGCCAATAACTTTTTTTTCAAGAGAATCTAACATCTCCACACTTACCAACCTTTTAACAAGCTTATTTCTTGCAATTATTACAGGGTCTCTTTTCTTCCATGATGCTATCTCATTTCCTGATCTGTAAGGTCTTTTGTCATGAGCAGAATGTCCTGACCATCTGTATGTAAAGCATTCAAGCAATGCGGGTTTTTTTTCTTTTTTAACATATTTTACAATATCATTCATTTTTAAATATACAGATTCAACATCATTGCCGTCTACGGTATCTGATTTAATTTTAAATACTTCAGGTTTTTTGCTGATGGGGGCAAGAGATGTTTTCTCGTAAGGAGTTCCCATCCCGTATAAATTGTTTACCACAACTATTATGACAGGCAAACTCCATAATGAAGCAAAATTTAAAAGTTCATAAAACCAACCCTGATTTGTTGCGCCGTCACCTGAAAAACATACAACACAATTGTTTAATTTCTTATATTTAATTGCAAAACCAGCTCCTATGGCGATTGGAAATTGAGCTCCTACTATTCCATTACTTCCAAGATTATGATTTTCCCTGTCAAATATATGTATCGAACCGCTGACACCTCCGCAATATCCTGTTTCCTTTCCGGCAAGCTCTGCCATTAATCTTAAAGGGTCAGCTCCTTTTGCAAGATGCTGTGCATGACCCCTATGTGTTGGAAGAATATAATCTTCTTTTTCAAGTGCCGAAATTGTTCCTACGGCAGATGCTTCTTCACCTATACTTAAATGAACAGATCCTAAAACAAATCCTTCAAGAATTAATTTATAAACTCTTTCCTCGAAATTTCTGATTAACAAAATTTTTTCATATAACTTCATTAAAAAATCATTATCAATTTGCATCAAGCACATCCCCTAAGATCATCTATACAAAATTCGATTTTTAAAATATTTTTTATTTTTTTTGTGAAAAATAAAATATATTTCATATCTAAATTAAAAAATTATTTATGGTAATCCTTAAAAATATCTATTGCTTCTCTTGCCTGTTCATCCGTCAGCACTCTCGGTTCTCCCAGAGGTTTTGCTGCAAGGTATGCCTTAGATGCTTCCTCAAGATAAACAGCTGCATACAATGCTTCTGTTAAATCAGCTCCAACTGTCATTACTCCATGCTGTCTTAATATAACAGCTCTTGAGCCTTTTAAATTTTCAACTGTAACTATTCCAGTTTCAATCCTGCCTGCAGGAGCAAAGGGTGTTACATAAACTACTTGTGAGCCAACTGCATTTATCAAAGTTGTAAGAATTCCAGGAAGTTTATCTGCTATAAGACTTATTGCAGTTGAGTAAGGCTGATGGGTATGAATTGCTGCTTTAACTTCAGGCATATTATTATAGATATATAGAAGACCTATGCTGTCAAGTGAAGGCATGTTTTTACCTTCAATTTTATTGCCCTTTAAATCAATTACCACAATATCTTCAGGTGTCAGTTCTTTATAATCCTTCCCAGATGGAGTTACTACTACATGATCACCTGTTCTGACACTTACATTACCTGCCGAAAGCTTTATTAAATCACATTCAATTAACTTTAAGGCAGTTTCAAGCACATCCTTTTTCTCATTTTCATACATAATCTTTTCCTTGTCTTT
>JAMDDL010000145.1:0-2091 GCA_023488645.1 Actinomycetota bacterium
GGAGAATTTGACAGCGGAAATATGCCTTCAGGAGGAAAATACAGTTTTACTTTCAGTAAGGAAGGCACATTTGAATATATCTGCAGCATACATACTTTTATGAAAGGTAAAATTGTAGTAACTAAATAAAATATTAAAGCCGTATAAAAAGATGTAGCGTAACAAGATAATTAATTTTTACAAATTTTAAAACTTTCTTATTAGATGAAAGTGAGAAAAGTAATGAAAACAGGAAAAATAAAAATTAAAATAATTACCAGTATGGCAGTTATTTTAACAGTATCGTTATTTTTGTCAGTTTCCTGCATAAGTTCCAAAGGCATTCCTGCTGAAGTCAGAAAATATTCCAGTGATTGGCCTGCTGCAAATCAGAATTTCTCAAATACAAGAGCAGCAGTAAATTCAAAAATAAATACATCAAATATTTCAGATCTGGGGTTAGCATGGTCTTTTCCAATAAAGGGTATCAGTGAATGGGGTGCGGCAACTACAAATCCACTTATATTGGGGAATACCATTTATTTCGAGGATTTGAAAAGCAATGTATATGCCGTTGATTTGAAAACTGGCAAACAAATCTGGATGAAGGAATACAATATGGATATTGCAGGACCGGCAGGTGTTTCAATCGGATATGGAAAAATTTTTGCGATTAAGGGACATTACGAAGTAGCAGCGCTCGATATGAAGGGAAATGAAATCTGGTCAGTAAATCTTTCAAATAATGAAAACATTGGAATAGATATACAGACCTTGGCTTACGGAAATAAGGTATTTGTTTCAACAGTTCCAGGTGTTTCAAATGAAAATTTTTATAAAGGTGGTTCAACAGGAATAATTTATGCTCTTGACGAAAAAACAGGAAAAACATTATGGAGTTTTGATACTGTAGATTCAAAAGATATATGGGGAAATCCGGCAGTAAACAGCGGAGGGGGAGCATGGTATCCGCCTGCTATTGATCCTGATTCGGAAGTTATGTACTGGGGAATTGGAAATCCTGCACCATGGCCCGGAACCAGTGAATTTCCGAACGGATCAAGCAGGCAAGGACTAAATCTGTATACAAACAGTGTTGTAGCTTTAAATATTAATGATGGAAAGCTGCTGTGGTATAATCAGGTTCTTCCTCATGACTTATTTGATTACGATCTCCAGACATCACCTATTCTTGCAACAGTAACTGTTAATGAAACAAAGCAGGATATAATATTAAGTGCAGGAAAGATGGGGAAAGTTTATGCTTTTGACAGAAAAACAGGCAAAACCATCTGGGAAACCAGGGTAGGCGATCACTTAAATGATGACTTAAAAGAACTTCCTGAGGGTGTTACCAAGGTATCGCCAGGACCTCTTGGCGGAGTTGAAACATGCATGGCTTATGCTGATGGAGTGGTATATGTGCCTGTAGTTAACATGGTTGTTGAATATACTCCTTCGGAATTTGTTGCAAAATCTTTCAACTTTGCAGATGCAAAAGGTGAACTTGTTGCAATAAACGCTGCAGACGGCAAAATATTATGGGATGTTAAGCTTGATTCCTTAAATGTTGGAGCAGCAACGGTAGTAAATGATCTTGTATTTACTTCAACTTTTAATGGTAAAATTTATGCATTCAATGCAAAAACAGGAGAAAAAGTATGGGAGTATCAGGCTCCTGGTGGTATCAATGGCTGGCCTGCTGTAAAAGATGATATGATAATCTTTCCAGTTGGAATGGGAAAAACACCGGTACTTCTTGCTTTTAAAATTGGTGCTGCTGCTGAAAAATCTGTAGAAACAACAGTTCCGTCAGCAGGATCAGGGAAGGGTTTCAAACAGTAAAAAATTTATCCTTTTTTCATACCATGGTGTTTATCTTTTCTATGAAATCTGATATTTTTAATACTTTTTAGATGCTCCTTTTCAATGTCTTTTCTCGTAAATTGAGAAGGAGCATCCTTTGGATTTGCTCCACAAAACGGACATAACCCTTCAATTTTTTTTATTAATCTTCCGCATGCAGGACAATGCAGTTTATCCCTTTCTTGCATCATTTAAATCTTCCTTTTTAAGTTTTACTATAAATAAAATTACATTAATTATCATTTT
>JAMDDL010000145.1:2437-4520 GCA_023488645.1 Actinomycetota bacterium
TAATTATCATTTTATATTTAATTGATATTTATACAATCTGTGTTTTAAAAGAATGTTTTTTAAAAAATGTTTTATTTTTAAAAAAAATTAAAATATTATATATACAAAACGGTTTGTATGCTTTATAATTAAATAATTAACTGATTAGCAAATCAATTTAAGAAATAATTATTTAAAAATTAAATTAATAAGAAAATAAAAATCTGTAATTTATAATTTTAAAGACATAAAAAAATAATATAAAAATCAGTAAAAAATAAAAGAGGTTGATATGCTGAAATCTTCTATAAAATTATTTAAAATATTTGGAATTGAAATAAGGCTTGATTATAGCTGGTTTATCATCTTTGCATTGTTAATTTATTATTTTGGTTTTGGATATTTTCCTTCTGTTTTACCAGGTTTAAATAAAGGATATATTGCAATAATTACAGTACTGACAGTTATACTTTTTTTCTTTTCCATCCTGTTTCATGAAGTAAGTCACTCAGTAGTTGCAAAAAGAAAAGGTATACCGGTATCAAGAATTTCCCTCTTTATATTTGGCGGAATGTCGGAGATAGAAAAAGAACCGGATAAACCCATGACCGAACTTCTGATGTCAATCGCTGGTCCGGTTGCAAGTTTTATCCTTTCAGCAGTATTTGGTATTATCTGGTATTATACAAGAAAAATTTCACCTGTTAATTTACCTGCAGGTTATCTCGCACTTATTAATCTGATACTTGGAATTTTTAATCTTCTGCCTGGTTATCCTTTAGATGGAGGAAGGATACTGAGGTCAATATTATGGAAAGCTTATAATGATCTTAAAAAAGCAACTTTTATTGCATCTACTGCAGGCAGAGTAATAGGTTTTATAATGATAGCAGCAGGTATTTATCTTATCTTTACAAACAATTTTTTAAATGGGATATGGCTTGCCTTTATAGGATGGTTTCTGCAGTCATCAGCATATGTAAGCTACAGGCAGTTGATTTTTGATACTTCAATAAAAGGTTTTAAAGTTAAGGATATGATGAATGAAAATATTGTAACTGTCAGCGGAGAAGTAACACTTGAAAAGCTTGTCGATGATTATTTCATGAAATACAGATACGGAAGATTTCCCATTGTAGAAAATTCAGTTAATAAAGAATTGATTGGCCTGGTTTCAATACATGACGTCAAAACCATTCCAAGAGGAGAATGGGAATCAACAAAATCAAAGGATATTGTTAAACCGGTTGCAGATAATGAAATCATAGATGCTGATGCTGAAGCAAGTGATGCCTTAAAGAAAATGATTAAATATAATCTAAGCCATCTTGTTATTTTAACAGGTAAAAAAATAAGAGGACTGATAACTAAAAGCGACATCATGCAGTTTATCCAGTTGTATTCAGAAACTCATTAGTAAACAGGTTATTTTGCATTAATTATCAAGTTTAAAGGATTTTTAAAAAAAATGTTTACAGACAGGACAGATGCAGGAAAAATACTTGCAAGAGCATTAATAAATTATAAAAATAAGGATGTTCTTGTACTTGCAATACCAAGAGGAGGAGTAGAAGTAGCATATGAAGTTGCAAAATTTTTAAATGCAGACCTTGATCTAATAGTTTCAAGGAAATTGCCCCTTCCGTATAACAGGGAAGCAGGATTTGGAGCAATAGCAGAAGATGGCAGCACTTTTATCTTTAAAGATGCATATAACTGGCTGGATGAAAATGAAATCGAAAGAATAAAAAAAGAGCAAAAAGATGAAATTAAAAGAAGAATAAAAATATTAAGGGAAGGAAGACCTCTTTCAGAAATAAAGGACAGAATAGTAATATTGATTGACGATGGACTTGCAATGGGCTCAACCATGAG
This sequence comes from Actinomycetota bacterium, assembly GCA_023488645.1. Lineage (GTDB taxonomy): Bacteria > Actinomycetota > Humimicrobiia > Humimicrobiales > Humimicrobiaceae > JAMDDL01. The sequence continues at coordinate 4,292 of JAMDDL010000145.1, forward strand.
AGCTGCTATTAATTTATGTAAAGAAAAAAAGGCAAAAAAAATAATTGTAGCGGTTCCTGTTGCAGGGACGGATGTTGCCGGAGAAATCAGAGAAATCGTGGATGAATTAGTAGTGCTGGAAATGCCTGCATTTTTTCAGGCAGTAGCACAGGTATATGTGAACTGGCATGATGCAACTGATTCAGAAGTAATAGAGATACTTAAAAAATTTAAAAAAGAATCAAAAAAT
>JAMDDL010000161.1 GCA_023488645.1 Actinomycetota bacterium
CTTTTAATTTTATAGTTCTGGTCGGGGCGAGAGGATTCGAACCTCCGACCCCCAGTACCCCATACTGGTGCGCTAAACCAAACTGCGCCACGCCCCGAAATTAATTTAATATTAAATTAATAGAAATAATTAGTAAAGTTATAACTGAAAATAAAAAAAGTCTTAATACTTCATAAAGGTTAATTTTCTGATTTAAACTTTCGTGTCATTAATATCTTTACAGATTTTAGGGGATCAGCATTTTTATATAATACATTATAAACACACTCGGTAATTGGAAGCTCTATATTTAACTCTTTTGACATTTCATAAACTGCCTTTGTAGTTGTAACACCTTCTGCGACCATATACATATTTTCAGTTATATCTTTAATTTTTTCTCCTTTTGCAATTCTTTCCCCAACAAACCTGTTTCTGCTATTTGTACTTATACATGTAGTAATTAAGTCACCTATACCCGCCGCACCGGAAAATGTAGATGTTTTTGCCCCAAATTTTTTACCGAATTTTGTAAGTTCATAAAGACCTCTTGTAATCAGGGAAGCTTTTGTATTTGAACCAAATCCAAGTCCGTCTGAAATGCCTGCAGCAATTGCAATTATATTTTTAACAGAGCCGCAAATTTCCACACCTGTCAAATCATCATTTGTATAAACTCGAAAATAATCTGTTGATAAGACCGGTTGAAGATAAACTAAAACTTTTTTATTTTTAGATGCTATTGTTGAAACACTCGGCAGTTTTTTTATTATTTCTGATGAAATATTTGGACCGGATAGTGTGGATATTATTGAAATTAACTCCTTAGGCAATGTTTCTGACAGAACCTGCGACATCCTTAAATTAGTTTTAAGTTCGATACCCTTTGCAGCATTTACTACAGCATTAATTGTATCGGGAAGATTTTGTAAAAATTCCTTAAAACCTGTTGAAACCTGTCTTAAATATTCAGAGGGAACTGCAAAAACAATAATGTCAAATCCCGTGCCTGACTTTAAAATACCATTTTTGTCACAGTCTCCAAAAGCCTTGATTTTATCATGAAGGCATAAACCTGAAGTATATTTATGGTTTCTCCTGTTATTGTTGATGTCAGCTATGACATCATTTTCTCTTGACCAGATGTTTATGCTGTATCCTTTTTCAGCAAGCATAAATGCCAGCGTGGTCCCCCAGCTTCCTGCTCCAATAATTAAAATCTTCATAAATTTCTTTAATAAATTTTTATCATATAATTAATTCATTTTAATATTTGTACTTGAATGCAATAGGAGTTCCAGTAAAATCATAATTTTCTCTTAACGTTTTTTGTATAAAATTTTTAATATTTGTTTTTTTGGAAATATCCATATTTGAAAAAACTATGAAATAAGGCGGATTTGAACCGGCTTGTCTGATGAATTTCAGTTTATATTTTTTCCCGTCACTATAAATAAAACTGCTTTGGTCCTTTTTACTGAAAACAGCCATTAATTTGTTTTCATTTACAGTTTTTCTTCTTTCAGCTAAAACAAGTTCCAGATATTTAAAAATACCGGCAATTCCTTTTTTGGTTACAGCACTGACTTTTAAAAACGGGATATATTCTGCAAAACTAAGTTTTTTTTCCAATTGTTTAATATTGTTTTCAATTTCTTCCCTTGAAGCTATGTCAATCTTGCTGAAAATAACTATTACACTTGTTCCGCTTTTTAAACAGGTATCAACAATATTGATATCCTGTCTTGAAATTTCATTAGTGCTGTCTACCAGCACAAGCGCAACATCAGATTTTTTTATTGCTCTTACCGTCCTTAATTTGCTGTAATATTCCAGATCTTCTTCCACGACCTTATCTTTTTTTAATCCTGCAGTATCTATAAACCGGTATTTTTTATCTTTAAATTCAAGAATGCTGTCAATAGTATCCCTTGTTGTTCCTTCCTTTTCATCAACAATTACTCTTTCTTCATTAATAAGTGTGTTAAATAAGGTAGACTTTCCTGCATTTGGCTTTCCAAGAATTGTAATGTCGGCAATATCCTCTTCATTTATTTCTTTGTTTTCTTCACTTTTAAAGCTTAAATTTTGAACTACTTCATCCAGTAAATCACCTATTCCAATTCCATGCATTGCAGAAATTTTAACCGGATAGCCTAGTCCAAGTCCAAGGTAATCTTCTGTAAAGTAGCTGCCTTTTTCGGTATCCCATTTATTGCCTGCAAAAATAATTTGTTTGTGTATTTTTCTAAGCATTGCAGATATATCCTGGTCTAAACCAGATAGCGGTTCTCTTAAATTAACAAGAAAAATAATAATATCAGCTTCATCAATTGCCTTTTTTGACTGCAGAAGTATTTTAAGAGATAGTTTATTATCTGGTTTGAAATCTATTCCCCCCGTATCAAGTATATAAAAATTTTTACCGTTCCATTCAGCTTTATAGTATTTCCGGTCTCTTGTAATCATGGGCTCTTCATGCACAATAGCATCCTTGCTTACACATATTCTGTTTATTAAAGTTGATTTTCCTATGTTTGGTTTTCCAACTACGGTAACTACTGTTAAATTGTCTTTCATAAGTTAAATATCTCCCTTAAAAAAGATTTTGCTTGCCCACTGACAAATCTAATATTTTTTAATATTTTTTTAAAATCTTTTTTATTTTTATCATCAAGTGTTAATCCTTCTTCGTTAAATATTATATCGGGAATTAATATTTTATCATAAATCTTAAGCTCTTTTTCATTAAAATTAATATTATCATTAAAAGCATTAATAAAATCATGGTAAGTAAGAAGTCCTGCAACTTTAACATTTCCTCCAAAAAAATTATTTTCAATTTCTTTAACTTTAAAGTTTAATTTTAAATTTATTTTATTTGTTTTTATAAAATCATTAACAGTGCTTGTCAGATTTTGCATTACTTTCAGGAAATATCTTGAAGTAAGTATTAAAAGATTTAAATTTATAATTTTTTGTATGCTATTTATTCCTGAATTCTCCTTCAAATTATTTTTTTTATTTAACATCTTATTAATTTCCCTTTTTATTTTTTGTGAATTTTTCTTAAGATAAATATTTGTTTCATGTATAAAATTTCTGCAAAGACCTATTCCATTTTCAATTTGCGGAAAGCTTTCATAAAATTCGTATTCAGGAAAATCAAATCCGGCCATTATGTAAAATTCATCTGATAAAAAGACTTTAAATTTGTTTTTTCTGCTGTTGTTGTATTTATGCATATCTTTTATTAATTTTTTTGAACTTTTTTCATCAAAGGAAATAAGATTTAAATTTTTATTAAATTTTGTAATTCCAACAGGAACAACTCCTATTGAAAAAATATTTTTAAAATTCATGCTTAAAAAATCAAGAGTATTTGCAAGGTCCTGCCCATCGTTTATACCGGGACATAATACAATCTGAATATTTGTTTGTATGTTATTTGAGTCAAGAATTTTTAAGGTATCAATGGATTTAATATGTCTTTTTGTTCCAAAAATACACTCCCTGATTTTATTGTCTGCACTGTGAAAAGAAACATATAAAGGTGAAAGTTTGTATTTTATGATGTTATTAATGTCTTTACTGCTTAAATTTGTCAGGGTTATAAAATTACCCTTATTAAAGGACTGGATATAATCGTCATCTTTAATATAAAGCGAATTTCTTAAGTTTTCAGGAAGCTGATCAACAAAGCAAAAAATACATTTGTTTCTGCATGTTTTAATTTTATTATTCATAAAAAATCTTAAACTTCTTTTAAGAATGCTTAACTGAAATTATGAAAAAATTATCATAAAGATTTGATTTAATAAATTATATGGCTGATTGTTAAGGAAAAATCATTAAAATGATAAAAATATATAATAGTTAAATTGACTGAATAATTTTTTTTACTTCATCAATATCTTCGGCAGGTGTGGATGCGCCTCCGCCGAGTCCTGCAATTTTTGCATTTTTAAACCATTCTTTTTTCAATTCAGAAGCATTCTCGATATGATAAGTTTCATTTAAAATATTTTTTGAAATCTGTGCAAGGTGGGTTGTATTTGCACTGTTTCTTCCCCCAACAATTATCATGACATCAACTTTTTTTGAAAGTTCGTTAATTTCAATCTGCCTTTGTTCAGTAGCATTGCATAAAGTATTTATAATGAGCACTTCATCTTTTATTTTTTTAACAATTTCCTGTGAAATCAGTATAAAATTTTTTAATGTTTGTGTTGTTTGAGATAATACTGCAATTTTTTTAAGGGAATTTATTTTTTTTGCTTCACTGACCGAATTTATAATTTTATAATCTTCAGATACTATGTTGCCTTTAATTCCATTTACTTCCGGATGAGATTTGTCTCCAATCAAAACAATGAAATATCCGCTGCTGCTTAACTGCGCAGCAAGTTTGTGTACTTTTAAAACAGAAGGACATGTACCATTAATTACATTTATGCCCTTTTCATTTAATTTTTCAATAATTTCAGGAGAAACACCATGGGATCTTATAACAAGATAATCTCCTGATTT
>JAMDDL010000060.1 GCA_023488645.1 Actinomycetota bacterium
GTATGAGACTGGAAAAGGCTACGGAGTGAAGGTAAGTACAATTTATCCAGGAATGACTGATACTCAGATGCTAAGAGATTTTAATCCTCCGGTTGACCCAAAAAACTGGATGCTTCCTGAAGACATAGCCAATTGTGTTTTATTTCTTTTAAAGCAAAGCGAAAGAGTAGTTGTAAAAGATATAATTCCATGGGCATCAAGGCATGATCAGATATAATTGATTTATAATAAATGTTTATAATTATTTGTAAGTAATTATTAAAATATCTCTATAATAGATCAAAGAGTCCAATATGGAAAAAGAAATTGAGATTAAACAATCAGGGGTAAAGAATTTCCTGGAAGAAAATAATTTTGAAGGTATCATCCTTTCAAGGCAATCAAATTTTTTATGGTTTTCAGGCGGTAGACGAAACGATGTAATTAAAAATGAAGATGTATCACTTGTTTATCTTTTTATTACTAAAGATAAAAGATATCTTATTGCTACAAACAGTGATGCGGACAGGGTAATGAAAGAAGAGCTTGAGGGGTATGGTTTTGAGCTTGTTAAGTTTAGTTGGTTTAATCAAAATGTTTTTGATGCTATTAAAAAAATTGGCATAAAAGGTAAAATTGCAGCAGATTTTTATGAGCCTGGTTTGTATTTTGCAGAAGGAGACCTTGCATATATCAGGAAAAATATGACAAGTTTTGAAGTAGAAAGATATAAGAAATTTTGCAGCGATTATGCAAAGACAATCACAAATTATTGCCTTGGCTTAAGAAAAAAATTGACAGAAATAGAACTTGCTGCCGGGTTGAATTATGAATGCTATAAACGTGGGATAAGAATGCCGGTATTGATGATTGGAAGCGATGAAAGGATTTTTAGTTTCAAACACCCCTGCTCAACAAATAAAAAAATTGATAAATATGTCCTTATTGCAACAGTTGGGGAAAGAGAAGGAATATGCGCAAATGTTACCAGATGTGTTTATTTTGGTAAAATTCCAGCAGAATTGATGGAAAGGCATCATGCAGTTAATTATGTAATAAATAAATTTTATGCAAATGCAATTCCAGGAAAAACTACGAAGGAATTATTTGAAATTGGCAAGGAAGCCTATAAAGAAGTTGGTTATGATGGGGAATGGGAAAGCCATATTCAAGGTGGCATTTCAGGATACAAGCCTCTGGAATTCGAGGTTAATGCTGTTACTGACATAAAAATAAGTAATAATAATATAATGGCTTTTAACCCCACAATCAAGGGTACCAAATCAGAAGATCCAATCTTAACAAAAAATAACAGTTCAGAAATTACTGTATTTGACAAAAGATGGCCTTTTGAAGAAATAGAAGTTGATGGGAAGAAATTTAAAAGGCCATTAATTATGGAACTTTAAAAAGAGTCAGACTCATTAAACGACCATCATGTCACTCCTGACGTTTTTATGAAAATATGGTTATTTTATGAAAGAGTTGCGAAAACCTTGCAAGTGGGACGATAACCCGAGAGTTATAGCCCGGGAGTAAAAAACTTTTAATTTTGTTTTAATTTTATTTTAAAATCAATAAAAATATTAAAAGGTTTTAATATATGGCACATGTAACATTGAAAGAAATATTAAAAGATGCCCGTGACAGACAATACGGGATTCCATGCCTTTGTGGAGCGGATATTGAAATGATGATGGGCATTATTAAGGCTGCAGAAGAAAAGCAATCACCCTTAATTCTTAACTACAACAAGCAGCTTTCTTCAGGTATTCCTCTTGAGATAATGCTTCCTGTGATAGTAAAGGAAGCTGAAAAAGCAAAAGTACCGATTGCTACTATGCTTGATCACGGTTCAGATTTTGAGTTGATTATGAAGGCAATACATTATGGCGCCAAAGCTGTAATGTTTGATGGTTCCGGATTGGCATTTGAGGAAAACATAAATAGGACCAGTGAGGTTGTTAAAGTTGCCCATTCGCTGGGAGTTTCTGTAGAGGCAGAGCTTGGCGGTGTCGGAGGAAATGTTTTTGAAATTGCTGGCACAAGTGTAACTGAAAGTTCTTTTACAAACTTAAATGAAGCAGTCGAATTTGCAAGGAGAACAGATGTTGATTGCCTTGCTGTCTCTTTCGGTAATGTCCATGGCAAATATAAAAGCACACCAGATCTTGATCTGCAGCTTGTAAAAAGATTAAGTTATTCTCTTGACATTCCGCTTGCGATGCATGGAGCCTCAGGACTTAATTTTTCTGACTACAAGCTGATTATTGAAGCCGGAATCAGCAAAATTAATTATTTTTCGGCAATGTGCCTGCCTTATTTTGAAGAAATAGATAAGATGATTAAGGAGAGTAATGAGGAAGCTTTTTGTGTTAAGACGATTCCTATGACAATTAATTTCTGGTACGAACAAACTAAGCCTGTGCTTGATGTACTTATGTGTTCCTGGAAGGCAGGTAATTTTACCAGGCTATAGTATAAGTTTCTTATATCTTATTATACAAGGAGAAGAAGACATGACCTCAAGAGAAAGAATTTTAACCACAGTTAATCATAAAGAACCGGATAAAGTGCCAATTGATCTTGGTGGAACAATATGTACAACTATTTCAGCAACTGCGAATGAGAAATTAAAGAAATTTTTAAATATCAGCAGAAAAGGAGAAATAACTACTCATCCAATGATGGATGTTGTACTTCCATTGCAGGAAATACTGGAGTTATTTGAAACTGATTGCAGGACTGTACGCTTGAAGGGGTCCTCCGATGAATCTGATAACGTAGAGGAAAAGGGGGGATACAGCCAGTTAAGCTTAAGCGACAAACCTCAAGGCCATATTATAATTGATGAATTTGGCACTAAATGGAAAAAATGCGGCTATGATTATTCCCCTGTTGGCTATCCCTTATATAATGCCGAGATTTCAGATTTGTACAATTTTGCTTTTCCTGACCCTTATAATCCTGGAAGAACCAAAGGGATACGCAAGGAAGCAATAGATCTTCATAATAATACTGATTTTGCAGTTATAGCTGACATAATGTGCGGCGGCCCATATGAAAATTCTTTATGGATAAGGGGATTTGATAAATTTCCGATAGATCTTTTAAGTAATAAGAAGTTTACTATTGAACTTCTGGATAAAATTACTGAGTTTGATATCGGGTTATGGGACGCCCAGTTATCCGAAATTGGAAGTTATGTTGATATTGTATGTCAGGGGGATGATCTTGGAATGCAGAGTAACCTCCAGATATCACCAGAAATTTATCGCAAATTTATAAAACCTTGCCATAAAAGATTATTTTCCTTTATACATTCAAAAACTAAAGCTAAAATATGGTTCCATTCCTGTGGTTCTATATATGATATTATTCCTGATTTGATTGAGGTTGGAGTAGAAATATTAAATCCAGTACAGTGGACTGCCAAAAATATGGAGTTAAAGCGACTTAAGAAAGAATTTGGAAAAGATATAACTTTCTGGGGCGGTGGTTTTAACGTGCAAAAGATTCCATTCATGACTATTGATGAAATCAGGGAGAGTGTAAAAGAAGCTATTTACACTATGGCTCCGGGAGGTGGATATGTTTTTGCAGGCACCCATAATATATTGTCAGAAACAGAAGGTAAGAGCATCTATACAATTTTTATGGCTGCGAAAGAATTCAGGGATTTATTTTAAGGATATCTAAGATATTTGTCAGGAACTCAGGATGCCGGCTGTACTTGACGGAAGCGAAGTCCTACTCAACAGACAATCTTGCTGCATAATTAAAAGCAAAAAAATAGCTGTGCCATACCTTGGGCGTAGAGCCATATGAATTATTTGCAGCAAAATAATCTACAAGTACTTCTCTTAATCTCTTAAGCTCCCTTAACCTGTGTTTTTCTTTCATTCCTTCAGTAGTGAAATCCAGTAATTCAAGTGCTCTTTCAAAAGCAAGAAGACTGTATTCTTTATTACCCTTAGCCTGCCAGCTCAGTGCTCTCTCTACCTCACTGCCGACGTTTGCCATTTGTTCAAAAAAGCTTAAATTATTCCACCTATTTTAAGGTCTCTATGCTGAATGTTCATTTCTACGTAATTGTATCATCATTGATATGATTGGATATAGTATTATATCTATAATATTTTTTATTTTGGGTTTAAAAATTTTAATTATTTAGCTATTCTTAAAACCTTTGATCCGGTTCCTTTGCCGCTCTTAAGTTCAATAAGCGCCCTGTTTGCTTCTTCCAGTTTAAATAACTGAACTTCCGGCTTGATTTGCATCTTTGCTGCAATTGCCAGAAACTCTTCAGCATCTCTTCTGGTAACATTAGCTACTGTTTTTATTTCCTTTTCCAGCCAGAGATGGGCAGGATAATTTAACTTAAGCAGGAATTCCTTATCTGATTCTTCTTTTCTTATTAGGTTAATAACCAGTCTTCCTCCCTTTTCCAGATTGCCGAGAGCAAAAATTACAGGTTTCCATACAGGAGTAGTATCAATAGCACAATCCAGTTTTTCGG
>JAMDDL010000024.1 GCA_023488645.1 Actinomycetota bacterium
ACGCACGCTTCACTATTAACAGCTGGGTTATGGCAGGAATCTTGTCAGTTACTTCAATAACCACGACAATGGGAGCGTTTGGTATTATGGTTGAAGATAGGACTAAAAAAATCTCAAAGGATTTTTCATCAGCTCCACTTAAACGAACACAGCTTACAGGTGGCTATATAGTCAGTTCTTTTATAATAGGGGTGATTATGAGCATTGCAGCGCTGGTTGTGGCTGAAATTTATATATTAGCCAATGGTGGAAAGCTGCTTGAATTAGTGCCGTTGTTAAAGTTATTCGGAGTAATGTTACTGTCGGTCTTTGCAAGTTCATCGATGATATTTTTTATCGTATCATTTTTCAAAAGCAATAGTGCTTTTGCTACTGCAAGCACAATAATTGGGACACTTATTGGTTTTTTAACTGGAATATATATTCCAATCGGTTCACTGCCATCTGCCGTACAAACTGCAATAAAGATTTTCCCAATAAGCCATGCTGGAGCATTATTTCGCCAGATTATGATGAAAGCACCAATGTCTATAGCCTTTAAAAATGCACCGGCACAGGTGGTTAATAACTTTAAACAGACTATGGGCATTGTTTATTACTTTGGGAGCAAAGAGCTTTCTTCACTTGTGAATATACTGGTATTAATTGCGACAGGTGTTGTATTTTATGCATTGGCCGTTATTAGAATTTCTGTTAAGAAAAAATATTAACATAACTTTATAGAGCCACCAAGGAAAAGAAATAACAATATCATTGTTGTTTTCAATAGCAGATTTAAGTTTTTAAATCTTGCAGCAATTACTATTTGGTGGAGGCGGCGGGAGATCGTTCTTTCGTCTCGCTTCGCTCGCTGCAGAGACGCGGACTCCTTCACTTCGTTTCGTCCGTCCTTTCGACTCTCTAAAAATATCACACTGTGATATTTTTCCGTAAAATCTATAAAAGATCTTAATTTTAAAGCTTACTGTTGCATGGTGGAGGCGGCGGGAGTCGAACCCGCGTCCAAAGATATTGGCACTCAAACTTCTACAAGCATAGTTCATATCTTATTTTCGCTTTGAAAAATCACATGAACAATATCTTTCAAAGCTATGCTGTTTTGATCTTCCCTTCTTTTAAGGAAACAGCCTGCCCTTAAAAAGGTATCCTTCTAACGGCGCCCTTTTAAAAGCGAAGGAAACTTTTAAAGGACGTTAGCTGCGCTTAGGCAGCTAAAGCTAATTCGCTTTTGTCTGCGTTTATTTTTTGTTCCAGCGTTTAACGAGTCTCTGGTACTCGACTTGCCATCTAAGCTCAATCTATCCCTGTCGAATCCAAAACGCCCCCAATTATGGGTATTTGAAATCCACTATATATTTTATCATATAATGCAAGTATTAATTACATAACTATGCAAGGGATAAAAATCACTTTTCAAATCTTTATAGGCTGTTTTATAGTATATATAAACGCAACATTCTCAGAAAATTTATTTAAGATGATAAAGCATATCAGCGGCTGAAATTTTTAAGGGTTCTCTGGATTTCTCTCTCCGTTGCTTTTTTCTCCAGATCCTGTCTTCTGTCCTGCTTTAATTTTGCTTTTGCAAGACCCAGTTCCACTTTTGCAAAATTATTTATAAAATAAATACTTAAAGGTACAAGGGTTAAGCTTTTATCAACTAATTTATTATTAATTTTATGAATTTGCTGTTTATGCATTAATAATTTTTTTATCCTTAACGGATTAGTTTCTTCAATCCTTGCTTTGCTATAGGGAGAAATATGCATATTATATAAAAACAGCTCTCCGTTTTTAATTCTTGCATAACTGTCTTTAAGACTAACCTTATGCTCCCTGATGGATTTAACTTCATTTCCCCTCAAAATAATGCCTGCTTCAAATTTATCTAAGATAAGAAAATCATGAAATGCTTTCTTATTTTGAGCAGCTATTACTTTCCCTTCTTCTCCCTTTAATTTCTCCATAACTCAAATCCCTGTAAATCCTTCAATCTGATGATTACTTCATTAATTTTTTAATTTCTTCAATAGCTCTTTCCTTTTGTACATCAGACTTTGACTGTGCATCCAGCTTCACAGATATGTCTGGTGTAATTCCAATGCCATCAATTGAAATACCTGAAGGGAGATAATATTTTGCTGTTGTATATTTTATTCCGGATCCGTCTGCAAGAATATGAAGAATTTGAACAGTTCCCTTGCCATAACTTTTTTCACCAACAAGAATAGCTCTTTTATTATCCTTAAGTGCCCCTGCCGCAAGTTCGGAAGCACTTGCAGAATATCCATTTATCAGGACAACCAGCGGAATATTTAGATATTTTCCTTCTTTTGCCTTAAATTCCTCAAAATTGTCTTTTCCTTCACTTCTGCCTTTTACGGTAACAATAGTTCCATTATTTAAAAACAGGTTACACAAATAAACAGCATCATCAAGCACCCCGCCCAGATTGTTTCTCAAGTCAAGAATAACTCCCTTTGCACCCTGGTTAATCAATGCGTCAAGTTCTTTTTCCAACTGCTGTGCTCCACCTTCCTGAAATTCAAAATATTGCACATAAGCTATATTTCCATCAATCATTTCTGCAGTAAAATTTGGAATAGAAAAAGTCCCCCTTGTTATAGTGAGACTAAAAGTTTTATTTTCAGACTGTCTGAATAACGTAAGACTTACTTTTGTATCTACAGGTCCTTTAATCTTTGAAACCACTTCTTCCAGCGCCATTCCCGAAATATCAGTTCCATCTACTTTTTTAATTAAATCACCTTGCCTGATATCAAGTTTTGAGGAAGGGCTATCCTTTATTACCTTTACCACTTCTACTTCCTTTTTATCATTCATTGTTACAATAACACCAATGCCGCCGCTCATTATCCCCTGATAAGACTCCATTATTCCCGCATACTGTTCTTTGGTAAAGTAATCAGCATGCTTATCATCCAGACTTCCAAGTATTCCTTTTATGGCGGCAACAACAAGCTCCTCCCTGGTTTTCGGAGTAAGGGCTTCTTTTGATACTGAATTTATAGTTTGCTCTAAAGCCTTAATGCTTAATTCATTTTCACTATTATTGCTAATGGATGATGAACTGCTGCTCCCGGCTTTTGAAAATATCTGATCAGCTTTTGGAAGATTTATATTAAATTTATATGTAAAATCAAGCCCAAGCCAAAATCCTGCGGCAAATATCAAAATAATACATATAACTATTCCCGTAATTTTCAAAGCCTTAAAATTTTTCATTTCTTAAAGTCAACTCTCTTTTTGTTTGATTAATAAACAGTTTTTAAATCACATAAATAATATCATTTAATGACTAAATAATGCTAAAAAATTTAAAAAATACAGGTTATTCCGGGAATTAAGTGTGATTTAACTCTGAAATATATGGCAGCAGTTTTAAGTATTTATTTTTATCCTTAACAGGGTCTACAGATATCCAAGAGGATTCTGTGCCGCCCCGTTTATCCTGACTTCAAAGTGGAGATGAGGACCTGTTGCCCAGCCAGTTGCTCCAACATAACCGATAACCTGTCCTCTCTTAACCATTTGTCCTGCTCCAACAGCAAAACCTGATAAATGTGCATAAAATGTTGCAAAACCACCGCCATGATATATTAAAATTGAATTCCCGTAACCGCCATCATAACTTGCCTGAATTACCTGACCACCATCAGCGGCAACAACCGGGGTTCCATTTGGTGCTGCTAAATCAATACCGGTATGCATCCTCGTTCCGCCAAATATGGGATGGCGTCTCATCCCAAATCCAGACCATAATCTTCCGGCTACAGGCCACAACAGCCTTCCGGTAGGTGCACTTCCATACCTTAAAGATTCAAGTATCCTTTGAATTTCCTGTTCTTTTGCAGTTTGCTGCCTTTCCATTGCGATTAATGCATTTTTATCAGCTCTTGTATTTGACAGCAGATCCTTTTTTTCATCAAGGATTCCTGAAATTTCTTTTTTCTTTTGTTCCGCCTGTGTAACCAGCTTTTCCAGATTATCACGCTGCTGATCCTGTTGCTTCTTTAACTCCATTATGTTTTGCTTGACGCTTAAGGTAGCATTTTTTTTGTCTTTAATGTCTTCAATAATTTTGGCATCCTGTTCGGCAAGCAGGTTCATAAGTTTTAATCTGGATAGAAATTCTATAAAACTTTTAGCTTTAAACAGTACTTCAAATAAACTTGCACTCCTGTTTTTATAAATTGAAGCAACCCTGTTATTTAATATTACCTCTTTGGCTTCAAGGTCTTTTTTAATTTCACTTAATTCATTTTCCTTGACAGCAAGATCAATATTTGTTTTGTCTATATCACTTTTTACATCTGCAAGATTACTATTAAGTGTATTAAGCTGGTCAAGACTTGAAAGGAGCTGGTTTTCAACCTTGTTAACCTGATTTAAATAGTCCTGTTCCTTTTTCTTTACTTCTTCAATTTTCTTTTTAGTTGCTTCTTTTTCCTTTTTTATTTGTTCAAGCTGGTCTTCAAGTGAAGAAGCAAAAATAGAGGCATTGGGGATAAAAAAAATAATAAAAATTATAAATATTAATATTGCTGCGAATAAATTGCTTCTTTTTTTCATAATTAACCTTGATTATACCCTTAAATAACGCCTTAGTGCAAATCCGCTGCTTAAGATTCCTATAAACCCTCCAACTATTAAAATAGCAAAATAAATAAGAATAATGATATTTCCGGATCCAAGAATGGCAAGATTTTTGATATGCATGGTTTCAACGAGAGCAGTTTCCCCTTTAATCAGCAAAAATTTATTTAAAAAATAAAGAAGCAGACCGGCAATTCCAGCACCTATGAAACCTTCAAAAAAACCTTCAAATAAAAAAGGAGCCCGGACATACCAGTTGGTAGCTCCAACCAGCTTCATTACTTCTATCTCTTTTCTTCTGGCATAAATTGAAAGCCGTATTGTATTATAAATTAAAACCATTGTTGCCAGAATTAAAATTATAATGATAAGAAGTGCTATTGTTCCTGTTACAGCAGTTATGGAAAAAAGCTTCCTTATATAGCTTTTTCCATATATAACTTCATCCACACCCTCAATACTTTTTCCATCCTTATCTACAAATCGAAGAGCAACCTGTTCCACTTTTTGGGGATCTTTCAATTTAACTTCAAATGATGCTGGTAAGGGATTCCCTTGAATTTCCTTCAGGATATCACTTCCCTCGTTTTGAGTTTTAAATTTTTCAAGTGCCTGATCTTTTGAAACAAAATTTACATTGTCTACTTCAGGCCAGCTTTTTATTTCATTTTCAAGATAGCCTTTAAGATCATCTGAGATATTATCCTTAAGATAAACAGCAATTTCCACCTGGTTCTCAATGGAATTCAATATGCTTTGTATATCAAAAACAAGCACCGAGAAAACTCCTACTATAAACAGCGTAATGGCAACCGTAGTAATTGCAGTAAAACCCATCAGAAAATTTCTCTTAAGACTTAAAAAAGTTTCTCCAAAAATATGCTTTGGCCGAAATACTGCACTCAAGATCCGTATACTCCTCTCTTCTGATCCCGGATTATAAGTCCGTTTTCCATTTCTACAACCCTTCTTCTCATGGCATTTACGATTGATCTTTCATGAGTAGCCATTACAACCGTAGTTCCAATCAGATTTATCCTTGAAAGCAGCTTCATAATGCCTTCCGAAGTAGCAGGATCCAGATTTCCTGTAGGTTCATCTGCAAGTAAAATTGGCGGTCTATTTACAAATGCTCTTGCTATGCATACTCTTTGCTGCTCTCCTCCTGAAAGCTGATAAGGGTATGAATCCATCTTATTATACAGCCCTACCAGTTTTAAAACCTGCGGAACCTGGGCTTTTATAATATAATTTGGTTTACCTATCACCTCAAGAGCAAAAGCAATATTTTCAAAGATTGTCCTGTCGGAAAGAAGCTTGTAATCCTGGAATATACACCCTATATTCCGCCTTAGTTGAGGGATTCTGCTGGTTTTTAGGGTACAAATGTTTCTGTTTGCTATAAAAATTGTGCCATTTGTAGCTGAAATTTCCTTTATAAGAAGCTTTATAAATGTTGATTTTCCTGAACCGCTCGGACCTACAAGAAAAACAAATTCTCCTTTTTTAATGACAAGGTTTATATCCCTTAATGCAGCAGTCTCATTTTCATAAATTTTGCTGACATTTCTGAATTCAATCATATTCATTTTGTTAAAACCTTGTTCTTACTTTCCCTTAAAACTTATTTTAGTAAAAAAATTATATTAACTTTATAATTATTTTATTTTTTTTGATTATTTATTTTTGATTTTTAAAAAATACTAAATGGATATTAACATAATGAATTTATATAGTCTATATAATTATGCCTGTTAACATTTATTAAATAGCTTCTGCTTCCCTGTTCATGCATGATTTCAGATAAGCTTTAATAAAAATATCTATATCTCCGTTAAGCACGGAATTAACATCTCCAACCTCCATATCTGTTCTGTGATCCTTAATCATCTGATAAGGCTGAAGTATATAGCTTCTTATCTGACTTCCCCATCCAATATCTTTCTTTTCACCTCTGATGCTATCCAGTTTCTGCATTTTCTTTTTAAGTTCCATTTCAAACAGCCGTGATTTTAAAATTTTCATTGCTGTTTCCCGGTTCATTATTTGGGAACGTTCATCCTGGCAGGAAACAACGATACCTGTAGGAATATGTGTAATTCTTACAGCAGAATCTGTGACATTAACATGCTGGCCGCCTGCTCCTGCAGATCTGAAGGTATCTATTCTTAAATCATCCTTATTAATTTCCACTTCAACATTATCTTCAAACAAGGGTATTACGTCTACAGCAGCAAAGGAAGTATGCCTTCTTTTTGATGAGTCAAATGGACTGATCCTTACAAGTCGGTGGATGCCTTTTTCCGATTTAAGAAGTCCGTAAGCATTTGTCCCATGTATTGTAAGTGTTACATTTTTAATTCCTGCTTCTTCTCCTGGAAGATAATCTGTAATTCTGTACTTAAACTTTTTACTGTCAAGCCACCTTATATACATTCTAAGCAGCATATCAGTCCAGTCATGAGATTCCGTTCCTCCTGCTCCGGGATGTATGTTTAAAATTGCCGGATAAGAATCATAAGGGCCATTGAGCAGCATTCTTTCCTCCAGATCATCCAGAAGTTTCCTTAAATCATTTATATTCTTTTCAAGTTCAGCTTCAATACTTTGATCTGATTCCTGCATCAGGATTTCAAGTGCAGTTTTTGCATTTCCCATTCTTTCGCTAATATCATTAAATAACTCAATGGAGTCTTTTATCCTTTCAATTTTTTGCATTATTTTACCTGCTTCCTGATAATTATCCCAGAATTTTTCAGTGTAAGTCAGAGCAGTTAAATTTTTCAGTTCTTCTTTTTTGCTGTCTATTTCAAAGACAGTCCCGTAAATAATTAAATTTTTCTGTAAGTTTGTTTATAGATTCATTATATTCTTCAAACATCGCAGTCACTTCCTGTTTCATTTATATTAAAATTTATAAATCATAAAAACCATTTTAAATAATTTTTACTGGATTTTTCCACAGCATTTTTTATATTTCTTTCCGCTCCCGCAGGGACATGGATCATTTCTTCCAACTTTTTCCTTATTTACAACAGGTTCTTTCCCGGAAGAAATCCCGTCACCGGGACCACTGGTTGAAATATTCTTATACTGTCTTTCGTGCTGTCTTTCTTTTTCCTCACCTGTATATATTTTTGCATTATATAAAAGCCTTACATTATCATTTCTGATTTCCTCAATCATATCTTTAAACAAATGAAAAGATTCATGTTTATACTCGATAAGAGGATCATGCTGACCATAAGAACGAAGTCCTATACCTTCCTTAAGATAATCCATTTCAAGTAAATGATCACGCCACCTGTTGTCAATTACTGTAAGAGTAATTATTTTTTCAAGCTGGCGCATAATTTCACTGCCAAAACCTGTTTCTCTTTCCTCATAAACTTTCAAAGCTGCTTCCTTAAGCTTTTCCTTAAGTTCATTTCTTTCAACTCTTGAAGATTCCAGCTTGTCTTTTTCAATTATATTCTTTGAAATATCCCTTCCAAACATTGAAATAAGATAATTTTTATATTCTTCAATATCCCAGTCTTCCTGATAAGTATTTGAATTAAGATGTGATTCAAAATTTGAATTTATAATGTCTTTAACCATTTCCTGTGATGATTCTTTTAAATCTTCTTCAAACAAAGCTTTTTTTCTTCTTTCATATATGACCTCTCTTTGTTTGTTCATAACATCGTCATATTCAAGCACATGCTTTCGTATTTCAAAGTTTCTTGATTCAACCTGCCTTTGCGCATTTTCTATTGATCTATTAATAATAGGATGTGCAATTGGCATATCATCCGGAAAATTAATTCTTTCCATGATCATGCCGATCCTGTCTGACCCGAACAATCTGAGCAAATCATCCTGCAGGCTTAAATAAAACTGACTTGAACCAGGATCACCCTGCCTGCCGCTTCTTCCCCTTAACTGATTATCAATTCGTCTGGCTTCATGTCTTTCCGTCCCCAGAACATGCAGTCCTCCAAGCTCAACTACTCCCTTACCAAGAACGATATCCGTTCCTCTTCCCGCCATATTTGTTGAAATTGTCACTGTTTTCTGTTGCCCGGCATTAGCTATTATTTCAGCTTCTTTTTCATGATATCTTGCATTTAATACCTGATGAGGTATTCCTTCATCTTTCAGCATGCTGCTTAAAATTTCGGATTTTTCTATTGATATTGTTCCAACCAGAACCGGCTGACCCTTTTCATATCTTTCTCTGATGTCCTGCACAACACACTCAAATTTAGCTTTTTCAGTTTTATAAATCAAATCGGGCATGTCATCTCTGATCATTGGCTTATTTGTAGGAATGACAACTGTTTCGAGTTTATATATATGCCTGAATTCTTCAGCTTCAGTTAATGCTGTTCCTGTCATACCTGCCAGTTTTTCATACATCCTGAAATAATTTTGAATTGTAATAGTGGCAAGAGTCTGGTTTTCTTCCATTATTTTTACATTTTCTTTTGCTTCAATTGCCTGGTGCAAGCCTTCGCTGTATCTTCTTCCATGAAGAATCCTTCCTGTAAATTCATCAACTATTAAAACCTCTCCGTCTTTTACTATATAATCAACATCTTTTTTAAACAGATGATATGCCTTCAGCGCCTGGTTTAAAGCATGTATATGAAGATAATTTGATGGATCATACAAATTATCAATTCCTGTTAATTTTTCAACATTTGCAACCCCCTCTTCAGTAATAGCTGCTGTTTTTTGCTTTTCATCAATTTCAAAATCAACTTCGGCAGTCAGTTTTGGAACAATCCTTGACATTTTTCTGTAAAGTTCCGTTGACTGATATGGAACACCTGAAATAATCAGCGGAGTTCTGGCTTCATCAATCAGAATGCTGTCAACTTCATCAACAATGGCATAATAATGTCCATCCTGAACCATCATCTCTTTTGAAGTTACCATATTATCTCTAAGATAATCAAAACCGAATTCATTGTTTGTGCCATAAATTACACTTGCCGAGTAAGCTTCCTTTTTGTCAGAAAAATCCTGGTTGTTTTGAAGAAGCCCTACCTTTATTCCAAGAAAATTGTAAACATTTCCCATCCAGATGCTGTCTCTTTTTGCAAGGTAGTCATTGACAGTAACAATATGAGTACTTTTTCCTGTAAATGAATAAAGATAAGCAGGCAAAGTGGCAACAAGTGTTTTCCCTTCTCCTGTTTTCATTTCTGCGATCTTTCCTTCAAACAATACTAAACCGCCATAAAGCTGGACATCAAAATGTCTCATGTTAAGCGTCCTTCTGGCAGCCTCCCTTACAACCGCAAAAGCTTCAGGCACCAGGTCTTCAAAGCTTTCTCCCTTTTCATATCTTGATCTAAACTGCGGTGTTTTAAGTCTTAACTGCTCATCTGTGAGAGTTTTCATAGCAGGTTCAAGCTCATTTATCTGAGCAATTATAGCATCATATTTTTTCTGGACCTTGCCCTGTCCTGCTTTTAAAATATTTGTAAATTTAAACATTTATATCACCGGATTTTTTTAATTGTCTTAGTTTTGAGGTTCTATCAAACCATAATTTTCGTCTCTTCTTTTGTATAAAACCGCAGTCTTGCCTGTGTCCGCGTTAACAAATACATAAAAATCATGACCTATAAGCTCCATTTGAAGAGAAGCTTCTTCAGGTGTCATTGGTTTTATTTCAAACTTTTTTGTTTTTACTATTTTTTTCAAATCTTCAAAGCTTTCCTGTTGATTTGCAGCTTCAGCAGGAATTGTTTGCGGTACTTTTCTTCCTTTTTGAATCATCTTATTCCTGTAGCGTTTAATCTGCCTTTCAATTTTATGATTAACTTTATCTATAGCTTCAAAAAAATCAACGCCATATTCTGTTGCCCTTATTACTGCCTTTGGTGTAAATATGGTTACTATGATTTTATTATTTAAATTAATGCTTGGATTTTTTTCAAGAATGAACTCTATTTCTGTCTTTATAACACTGCCTGCAAGCTTTTCTATTCTGGATTTAATTTTTCTTTCAGTATATTCCTTAATTTCACCGTTTAATTCTATATTTCTGCTTTTTAAATTATATTCCATTCATTCCCCCTTCACTATTGTAAATATTATCATATTAGTCTTTCCTTTTTTATGATCAAAAACAAATTATTTAATCAGGCTGGGTATTGAGAAAACCTTTTGAAGGCGGAGCGGGCACGGTTCCTCTCTTCAGAGAGGAGAGCGAAGCCTGAAATCAGAGCAAGCTTTGACTCGCTGGGGTAAAGCTTGCGTGTTTTCGAAATACCCAGCCTGATTCCTATAGCCTTACTTTTATCCATATCATGAAATTGAAAATGCTTCTTTATTTTTTTAACAAATTTTTATCTTAACTTAATTCAAACTTAAAATAAATTTTTACAATTATACTATTATTTTTAATTTATGCATTACCATATTGCTCTTGCAAGAGTCAGCAGATAAATTTTATCTGCCCCGCATTTTTTCAGTACCCTCGAAATTTCATTAAGAGTATTTCCGGTAGTCCATACATCGTCTAAAATCAATATATTTCTTTGTGTTACTTTTAATATATTTCTTGCTTTAAAAGTATCTTTTAAGTTTATCTTTCTTTCATGCATTCCAAGATTATGCTGTTTTAATGTTTTTCTGATTTTAATCATATTATTTAAATAAGGCAACCTGACTTCCCTTGAAAACAATTCTGCCAGTATTTGCATATGATTTTTCTCCGGATAAAAAGATTTTTTAAAATCATTGGCATTTAAAGTAAAATCAGGAACAGTTTCAACAAAATCAATTTTTTCATTCCTGAAGCAGTTGTCATAGATTTTCTTTAAAAAGCTGCACAAGACGGGAGCAAGGCTGTAAATTTTATTATATTTATACTTTATAATTAATTTCTTTAAAATCCCGCTGTAGAAACCGAAGCTTCTTAATCTATAAAAGCTGTATTCTGAATTTCTGCAGTTTATGCATAAAGTTCTTGTGTCTTTTCTGCCGGGTGTTTTTAAAACAAAAGAACTTTGATCGTTTTTTGTATGAAAAATCATTGAATTTACAGAAGTGCTGATTAAATTATATGAGACTGCACAATCTTTTGTATTTTTTATAAATACCGGAGTTCCACAATTCCTGCAAATTATACCGCTGATTTCAGGAATCTCCTGTCTGCATTTTTCACATAACAATCCCTTGTTTATGTCCCCGCAGGAAGAACAAATATCAGGTAAAAAGATATTTTTAAAAATTTCCTTTAAAAAGTTATCTGAAGATATTTTTTTTACCGTATCCTTGTCTCTCTCTCCGATCAAATCTCATTATGTATCTTGTCATTTTCTATTATAGCATTTGACATGATTTTTACACTTGGATGAATTATAATTCCATCTTCAATAACGCTTTTTGATCCTATAACTGCTTTTTCAAGAACTGAAGCTCCGCTTTTAATTTTTGTATCATAACCTGTGATTGCTCCAATCAGAGAAGCATCTTTCCCAATATATCCGCTTCCCCATTTTATTCCCCTGTACATTATGGCTCTTTCATCAATAATTGTATTGTCTCCAACAATAATCGGACCGTATAATTTTGCGCCTTTTTTAACTGTACAATTGTTTCCTATAACTATAGGCGGAATCATAATTACATCTTCCTCAATTATGCAGTTTTTACCAAGCCAGATGCCTTCATTGATTTGCTGACCTGGAATGCACACTTTTACTTTGCCTTCAAGCGCATCGAAATTTCCCTGCTGATACTGTTCAAGGCTTCCAACATCATTCCAGTATCTGTCATGCTTATAACCATAATAAGGAATTCCCTTTTCAAGCAGTTTGGGATAAAGGTCCCTGCCAAAATCATAAAAAGTACCGTAAGGAATATACTTGAAAATCTCCGGCTCAAAAACATATATACCACTGTTAGCCAGACAGCTTTTTGCTTCTCCCATTAGAGGTTTTTCCTGAAAACCGGTAATCCTGCTGCTGTTGTCTGCGATAACTACACCATATAGTGAAGGATCATCTACTTCGGTCAGGACAAGAGTACAGATTCCCCCTTTTTTCCTGTGAAATTCCATAAGATCAGTTAAATCAATATCTGTAAGAGCATCACCGCTTAATATCAGAAAGGTTTTTCCTTCAAAAAAAGCTTCAACTTTTTTAACTCCGCCGGCAGTTCCAAGCAGCTCGGGCTCATAAGAATAAGTAATTTTAATATTGTATTTTGCACCGTCACCGAAAAAATTTCTTATTGCTTCAGGATACCAATGAAGATTGCATACAATTTTCTTAAAACCATGCTGTATCAGCAGTTCGATAATATGTTCCATAACAGGCTTGTTAACTATCGGAGTCATAGGCTTTGAAATTAAATCTGTAAGAGGTCTTAATCTTGTTCCAAGGCCTGCTGCAAGAACCATAGCTTTGTTTTTTACAATCATGTTTTTCTCCGGAAAAGTTTTTTAAGAAAAAGAATCTTTAAATTTAAATAAAACATAATATAAAATAAAATTATTTGCCAAATATTTGCGCTATATTTTCCTTATATGGCGGTTTTATAACCCCTTTTTCAGTTATGATTGCAGAGATATTTTTAGCAGGAGTTACATCAAAAGCAGGATTTCTTACTGGAATTTTATCACTGATTATTTTTGTCCCCATAACTTCCCTTACTTCTTTTTCGCCTCTTTCTTCTATTGGTATCTGTTGTCCGTTTTCAATACTCATGTCAATTGTTGATAAAGGTGCAGCAATAAAAAAGGGGATCCTGTAATATAATGCAGAAATTGAAATACTCAGAGTCCCTACCTTATTTGCACTGTCTCCATTGGAAGCTATCCTGTCAGCTCCAACAATGACACTGTCAACCTCACCAATGGACATCATATAAGCCGCCGCACTATCTGTAATGATAAAAAATGGTATCTTTTCCTGCTCAAGTTCCCATGCTGTAAGTCTTGCCCCCTGCAGGTATGGCCTGGTTTCATCAACTATAACATACCTGATTTTACCGGCGGCTGCAAGACTTCTGACTACTCCAAGCGCTGTACCATAACCTGCCGTTGCAAGTGCACCCGCATTACAATGGGTAAGAATCTTAATGTTTCCCTTAAAATCCTTAAAAGCTTCCAACCCGTTTTCGCCTATTTTCCTGTTTATGCTGATATCTTCTATTTCAATTTTTTTTGCTTCCTGTATTAAATTTTGCCTTATAATTTCAATTTCAAGGTTTTTACTTTTATTTAAAACTTCCCTCATTCTTTTTAAAGCCCAGAAAAGGTTTACTGCAGTAGGTCTTGAAGAAGACAGAAATTTTATTGCCTTTTCCATATATTTAATAAAATCCCGTTTTGATGAGCCCGTGTATTGAATTCCTGCAATTGCTGCCCCATAAGCTGCAGTAACACCAATGGCTGGTGCCCCCCTTACAACCATTTCTTTTATGGCAATTCCAACTTTTTCATAAGTATCACAAACCACATATTCAACTGCAAAGGGAAGTTTTCGCTGATCAATAAGCTTTAAGCTTTTACCTTCCCAAATTAAAGTCTGAACTTTACTTTCAGGTTCCATATATAAAACTTTCTCTTGAATTTTATTTTATTAATATGATTTCTAAAGTCATATCCTACTGAAACTTTGAAACAGCAATTTTAAAAAATCTTTTATACAGATTGCCGGCAGTTATTTATAATCAGATCTGCAGATTGTATAGATGTCTGATTATGTTCCTGACTGCCATGATGCAAGATATTCCTCCTGTTCCTCAGTAAGCCTGTCTATTTCAATTCCCATACTTGCAAGCTTAAGTTTTGCAATATTCTTATCAATATCTTCAGGAACAGCATAAACCTTCTTTCCCAGGTTATTTCCCTTCTTTTTTGAATCAGCTATATATTCAACACTTAAAGCCTGATTGGCAAAGCTCATATCCATTACACTTGCAGGATGACCTTCTGCAGCACCAAGATTAACAAGCCTTCCTTCAGCGAGAACATAAATTCTTCTCCCGTCATTCATTAAATACTCCTCAACCATTGGTTTTACCTTTCTGACGGATTTTGAATTTTTTCTTAAATAATTCAAATCAATTTCAGCATCAAAATGGCCCGAGTTTGCAACAATGGTTCTGTCTTTGCATCTTGAAAGTATGGGTTCACCAATTACATTTTTATTTCCTGTAACTGACAGAAAGATATCCCCTATCAAGGCAGCTTCCGTATTTTTCATTACCTGAAAGCCATCCATTCTTGCTTCAAGGGCTTTAAGAGGATTTATTTCAAGAATGATTACATCCGCTCCCATTCCCTTTGCCCTCATTGCAACACCTCTGCCGCACCAGCCATATCCCACTACTACAAATCTTCTTCCTGCAAGCAAAATATTTGTGGATCTTAAAATACCGTCAATAGTACTCTGACCTGTTCCATATCTGTTATCAAAAAAATGTTTTGTTTTTGCTTCATTTACAGCGATAATGGGATATAATAATACTCCGTTTTTTTCCATGCTTCTTAACCTGATAACACCGGTTGTGGTTTCTTCTGTTCCTGCCATGATATTTGATACAAGATCTTTTCTTGTGCTGTGAATAGTTGAAACCAGATCAGCACCATCATCCATTGTTATATTTGGTTTGAAATCAAGAACACTGTTTATGTGCCTGTAGTAAGTATCATTATCTTCACCCTTTATTGCAAAAGTGGGAATGCCGTAATTAAAAACAAGTGAGGCAGCTACATCATCCTGTGTACTTAACGGATTTGAAGCACATAAAAATACATTTGCCCCACCTTCTTTTAAAGCGATCATAAGGTTTGCAGTTTCAGAAGTAACATGAAGACAGGCAGCAATATCTATGCCCTTTAACGGCTTTTTATCAGTAAAATCCTTTTTAATACTGCCAAGCACCGGCATATCAGCCTGTGCCCATTCGACTCTGTTTCTGCCGGCTGCAGCCAGATTCTTATCCTTAATATCAAATTCCATAATTAATTCCCTTCTGTTGTTTTAAAATTTTCTACAATTATCAATATATAATAGAAAGATTTCAGACATTATTAATTTTTGCAAGTTCAGCCTTAAGTACTTTTATCTTGTCTACAGGTGTAGGATTTATATTATTTAAAAGTGCAAGATAAACACTTACCATTCCGCCAAGATACATAATACTTAACGCTTTTTCAAAATCAGATTTTCCTTCAACTTCAATTTCAATAATTTTACTGAAATTATCCCTTATAAGCTTTTGTGTGGTATTAATTCTTGTATTTATTTTTTGCGACTGTGTCCCGTCTTTAAAGATTATAAGAACAAAATTTTTTGTTATTTCTTTCAGCCTTTCCCATCCTACTGTTTCATTATGATTTAATTCAGGAAACTCATTCCAGAAACCCGGACATTTTGAATTTTCATTTACCTGGCATTTCCACCTGAAGGCAACAGATGCCATGACTCCTTCAAAACCATAAATAACAGGAAGACCGCTCCCAATTTCCAGAGCTATTTTTTTTGCAAAGTTTTCCCGGGCAGGAACATTCCTGTTATACATTTCTGATTTTTCCCTCACTGTCTCAATTGCCCTCTCAATTATCTTCATATCAGCTTTAATAATTCCAAGTCTTGCCAGCAAAATATATAAGGGCAGAAATAAATATCCTGCAGCAGCCCTTGGCTGATAGCTGCCTGGAACTTTCACAAGGCATTTGCTGTTTTCAAGCGCCAGTTTTTCCATTTTACCGCCCGATGTTGAAAATATAACTTCACATCCTCTTTTTAAAGCTTCTTCTGCAATGGCGATAGTTTCTTCAGTGTCTCCTGAATAACTTACGGCAATCACAAGCCAGCCTTTATTAATAAAAGCCGGAAGCTTATAACCCTTGACTATTTCAACCGGCAGTTGAATTTCATATTTCACCAGATTCTTTATAATATCTCCGCTAAAACCTGAGCCACCCATGCCCGAAAATGCAATTCCTGTAAAATTTTTGTTTTTAATTTTTGATATATCTGTTTTTTCTCCGATAATCTTTGCCTGCTGAAGCTGCCTGTAAAAATTTTCCTCAACGCCAAGCATATCTTCGGTATCCAGGGCTTTAATTTTTTCCGGATCATCAAGTATATTGCCGCCAAATATATTCATTATAATTTTCCTCCTGCCACTACTTCTTTTCCGATTTTTAATAAATCCTCAAGCCTGCTTTGACTGTAACTTTCCGCATAAACCCTTACAACTGCTTCAGTTCCGCTTGCCCTTATCATTATCCAGCTTCCATCTTCCAGAATATATTTAAAACCATCTATTTTTACAACTTCTTTTACCTTTTCCCTTTCAATAGGAACCGGAATTTTTAATTTTAACAGGGATTTAAGTTTTTCTCCTTCTTTGATATCAATCTCATAGTCATTTCGTTCATAAACAAAATATCCATATCGTGCATAAATTTGCTCAAGTATCTGATTTAATGATTTTTTTTCTTCTGCCATTATTTCAAGCAGTTTAAGTCCCATAAGCATCCCGTCTCTTTCAGGAATGTATCCATAAGTCCAGAGCCCTCCGCTTTCCTCTCCACCCATTGCTACATCACCTTTCATTATTTCCTCACTTATATATTTAAAACCTACCGGTGTGGTAAATAATTCAAGATTATTTTTCTTTGCCATTCTGTCAATGATTGAAGAAGTTGTAACAGTTTTTATAACCCTTCCCTTTGCCTTCTTATTTTTAATCAAATT
Source organism: Actinomycetota bacterium (assembly GCA_023488645.1). GTDB lineage: Bacteria > Actinomycetota > Humimicrobiia > Humimicrobiales > Humimicrobiaceae > JAMDDL01. The sequence goes on from JAMDDL010000024.1 coordinate 17,337, forward strand.
ATCAAGAACTATTGCAAATATATGATGCGAGCTTATAAAATTTCCATCCTCTCCTATGGCTCCAATTCTGTCAGCATCACCGTCAATGCAAATGCCTGCCCTTATTTTATTTTGCATTATATAATTTCTGGCTTCCAGAATATTATCACCGATGGGTTCAGGATTGATTCCTCCAAAGGCAGGGTTAAAAACGTTATGAATTTCATGTACCTTTGCAAGACCCAATTCTTTTAAAATTGAAAGATAAATATTTTGTCCTGCTCCATACATGGGATCAATTAAAACATCAAAATTAACTTCTTTTATAAGTTTTGTATTTATAAGACTGAATATTTGTTTTTTATAGTCAGGTAAAAAATTGTCTGTTTCAAAATCTGATACCCGGTTATTATTTTCTCCCTTATCGTTGATAAGGTTTGCAATTTTACCACTGCACAGGTTACTTATTTCATTATTTACGAAATCTTCAATGTCGCTCACAATATCCATTGTTGCTGATCCGCCATAAGGTCCTTTTATTTTATAACCGTTATATTTATAAGGATTATGACTTGCAGTAATCATTATTCCAAGATCGGCTTGCCTTGAAATAACTGCATTGGATAAAACAGGTGTCGGGATAAAGGTTTGCGAAAGAACTGTTTCAATCTTGTTTGAGGAAAATGTTTCTGCCGCACTTTTTGCAAACAAATCAGACAGAAATCTTGTATCATAGCCGATTACTACTTTAGGATTTCTGCCTTTTAAAACGGATTTATTTTTTAAATATTTACTGATTCCATGTGAAATAATCTTAATATTTTCAACTGTAAAATCTTTTGCTATAATTCCGCGCCAGCCGTCAGTTCCAAATTTTATGATTTTATTTTCAATGTCTGACAAATTACTTTCCAGTCTTTTTGGTTTTTTAATTATATATGCTTTATGAAATCTGCAATTTCGGGAGTACAGTTGATTATCTGTTTTAAATGGTTATCTGCCTGCCAGTAATTTGTAATCAGCATCAACCATCATCTTAACCAGACCTTCAAAATTTACTTTAGGCTTCCATCCCAACTGCTCTCTTGCTTTTGATGAATCACCTATTAAAAGCTCCACTTCTGCAGGCCTTATTAATCGGGGATCAATTTTAATATGATCTTTCCAGTTAAGATTCAGATAACCAAAGGCAATTTCAACAAGTTCCTGAACGGAATGAGTTTCCCCTGTTGCAATAACAAAATTATCAGGTTTGTTATGCTGAAGCATCATCCACATGGCTTCAACATAATCCCCTGCAAATCCCCAGTCTCTTTTTGCATCAAGATTTCCCATATATATAACATCCTGCAGACCAAGCTTAATTCTTACCGCATTATATGTAACTTTTCTTGTAACAAATTCAAGACCTCTTCTTGGAGACTCATGATTAAACAGTATCCCTGAACATCCGAAAATATTGTAGCTTTCTCTATAATTTACAGTAATATAATGTCCGTAAGTTTTTGCAACCCCGTATGGACTTCTTGGATATAAGGGTGTGGTTTCCTTTTGAGGAACTTCCTGTACCTTGCCAAACATTTCAGAGCTGGATGCCTGGTAAAATTTAATATCTTTGTTGACATGTCTTATTGCTTCAAGAATCCTTGTAACTCCAAGCCCGGTAAATTCTCCTGTCAGCACCGGCTGATCCCATGATGTGGGAACAAAGGATTGAGCTGCCAGATTATATATCTCATCCGGATTTGCTTCCTTAACAGCGCTTATTATTGAAAACTGATCAAGCAGGTCTGCCTGAAGGAATTTTATCCTGTCTCTTATGTGTTCAATACGGCCAAAATTTTCTGTGGAGGAACGTCTTACCATGCCATAAACTTCATAACCTTTTGCAAGTAATAATTCAGCAAGATAAGAACCATCCTGACCGGTAATTCCTGTAATAAGTGCTTTTTTCAAAAAAGCCTCCTTAAATATTTGAATTAATATAAAAATTAAAAACTTATCTGACTTTTGTTTATATTTGAATTTATATTTACTTTAATACCGTTCCTGAAAATATTTCCATCCTCTATAACTGTATTATCTCCAATAATAGAATTACCATCTATTATCACTTTTTCGCCAACCCTGACATTATATGACAGAATTGAATCTTTAATAATGCAATTTCTGCCTATTTTACATCCGTCAAACAAAATACTTCCACCAATGTTTGAGCCTGCAGAAATATGACAGTTATTTCCAATAACCGTAAGAGGATTGATAACTGCACCGCTTTCAATAATACAATTTTCGCCGATCACAACCGGACCTGAAAGAAGACTTTCCTTGAAAAATTTTGTAAATTTCCCGATATAAATATTTTCAAACAATTCTTCCCCCGGAAAATTAAAGCTGATTTTTCCATTTAAAATATCCTGATGCGCCTGCAGATATTTTACAGGAGTACCCAAATCAAGCCAGTATGCATTTGAAACATATCCATAAATTCTATAGCCTATTTCAAGCGAATTGGGGAAAAGCCCTCTTTCAAAAGAATAGTTTTCCTTTGGCGGAACCAGATCAAGAAGTTTCCTTTCAATTATATAAGTTCCTGCATTTATAAGATTTGTTGTTATTTCATCCCAGCTTGGTTTTTCAAGAAACTTTTGCACTCTGCCATCATTGTCAAGCGGAACAAGTCCGTAGGCAGTAGGGTCTTCAACCGGAGTAAGCGCAATTGTTATGTCTGATTTTTTTCCCTTATGGTATTTGATCATTTCAGTAAGATTTATTCCTGACAGTACGTCACCGTTAAAAACCATAAAACTTTCACTGTCAAGATAACTTTCCACATTCTTGACTGCTCCGCATGTTCCAAGAGGAACTTCTTCAGTAACATAATTTATCCTTACTCCCAGTTCTTTTCCTTCTCCAAAATAATTTTCAAAAACTTCAGGAAGATAGCCTGTAGATAAAATTATGTCCTTAATTCCATGAGATTTAATCCACGAAATAAAATTATGCATAAACGGTTTATTTACCAGCGGAAGCATGGGTTTGGGATTTAAATAAGTAAGAGGCCTTATTCTTGTTCCAAAACCCCCTGCAAGTATAACTGCTTTCATACTTTTTCCCTCCAGTAATCCAGTGTGTCTTTCAGTGCCTGTTTAATTGTATAATCAGGAATCCATCCTGTATGTTTTTTTAATTTTGAATTATCTCCATATACTGTTTCATTATCAACAGGTCTTAACTTGGAACTATCAATCTTTATTTCAATATTTTTTACTTTACTGTAAGACAAAAGTATGTCAAGAAGTTCAGAAATCCTTTGTTTTTCACCGGAGCATATATTATATACTTCTCCAGGCTTGCCTTTATTCATAATATAATAATAAGCCTTGATAACATCTCTTACATCCAGAAAATCTCTATATGCTGCAAGATTTCCTACATAAATTTCCGGCTGCCTTATCCCCTTTTCTATCTCCGCAATCTGTTTTGCAAAATCTGAACATACAAACCTTTCTGACTGTACCGGACCTATATGGTTAAAGGAACGGCTTACAAAAACAGGAATCTTATATGCCACAAAATAAGTTGTTGAAAAAAAGTCAAGCGCTGATTTGCTTATTGCATAAGGATTGGTAGGTAAAATTTTTGCATCTTCAGTAATTGGACTGCAATTATTTTTCATAATTTCGTATTCTTCAGCAGTA
>JAMDDL010000020.1 GCA_023488645.1 Actinomycetota bacterium
TTTATGAAATTTATTAAATAAAGTTTTAAAAAATTTATGCTGCAGACAGTTAAAGATTATGAAATTCTTATAGGCATTAACAAATAAACAATATTGCTGCTGCTAACATTTTTGATTAAAACAGGTTTTAATGATTCTTCCACTGAAAACAGCAGGCTGTCAGCATCAATCATTGAAATTCCATCAATAAAGTATGCCGGGTTAAAAGCAATATCTATTTTTTCTTCGCCATAAGATATTTCAAATTCCTCGCTTGAGCTTCCAACTTCCTTTATGTTCATTGAAGCAAGCATTTTTCCATTTGAAAGTTCGATTTTAACAGGAATGTTGTCCTGCGAAATGGAAGATATTCTTCTGATAACTTCCAGCACTTTTTCCTTGTTTAATATGATATTATGTTTGAATTCCTTTGGTAAAAGCTGGCTGTAATCAGGAAATTTTCCAGAAAGAAGCCTTGAAATAATCATTGTGCCGGAATCTTCGCTATCTTTAAGGGTAAAACTGATCTGGCTTTCCTCTATATTCAAATCCATATTTTTGCCATTGAAGTCACTTTTTATAATGCTGTCAAGAACCTTTGATGGGACTACAACCTTAATGGGATCTCCCTTGTAATCAATTTTTTCTTCAGCATATGCAAGCCTGTAGCTGTCGGTCCCCACCATTTTTAAATAGTTTGAGTCATCATTTTCACCTTTATCTGCATCATGTTTTTTGTCTATTTCTATTAATATGCCGGTTAAAATTGCCCTGCTTTCTTCTGTTGATGCGGCTTTGATTATTTTGTTGGACAGCTTTTTAAATATATCAAAATCAATTGAAAATTTTATCTTATCAGAGGTACCGGGAAATTCCGGATATTCGTCTATTGCAAAGGTATTAAGATAAAAAACACTCTTATCGCATTGTACTTTAAGCTGATTTGTGTTTATATCAAGCTCCACGCTTATCTTGGATTCAGGAAAGCTGCGCAGAATATTTATAAATACTCTTGCCGGTACAACAGCTCTCCCCTTTTCCAGTATATTTACAGCAAGCGTTGATTTAATGCTTGTTTCAAGATCAGTACTATATATATTTAATTTATCACCAACCTCAATCATTATTCCGCTTAATGCGGATATGAGGCTTTTTGATGTAGCTATCCTGCTCGCAAAATTCAGTTTGTTAAGCAGTTCGTTTCGGGTAGTTTGAAATTTCATGATAACCCCTTTAAATAAAATTTATTGTAATATTATATAATTAATCCGATTAAAATAACTACAGTAAAATTCCTATTTTTAAAAAAATATAATGTTAAGATAAACTTATTGTATTATATCAATTATTTATTTAATATTTTAAAAATAATAGTTTATTTAGTTAATACACTGTTTAAATTGTATAAAAAAAAACAAACAGGCACTAAATAAAGATATAAAATATAAATATACGGTGTTTAAAATCCTTACAATTTCTGTATATAAAAGAACAGTTGTTTTATAAAAATTTTAATAAAAAAAATTATTAACAGTTAAATAAAATTTACTGTTTATAAAACAGGATTAAAGCTTTAAAAACATAAACATTTTACTGACATATTCTAAACATGGCTCTTTATCCTGTTTGTTAATTCCTGTACTTCATTATAAACGGACCTGTCATTATTAATCATTGAAGCAATTTTTTTTATTGCATAAATAACCGTAGGATGGTCCCTGTTTCCGCAGTCCTTTCCTATTTTTGGAAGAGAAGCACTGGTAAGTTCACGTATTAAATACATGGAAACATGCCTTGCATGAGATATGAGCTGGCTCCTTTTGGAACTTGTAATATCATTAACGGAAACTGTAAAATACTTTGAAACTTCTTTCAGGATTCTTGATGCACTTATAATTACATCCTTATCTTCAGGCAGTAAATCTTTTAAAACTTCCCTTGCCTTTTCAATATCCGGTTTTGTTTTTGTAAGTGAAGAATAAGCAATGACTCTTGTAAGAGCGCCTTCAAGCTCTCTTATATTTGAAACAAATTTTGTTGCAATAAGTGTAAAAATATCATCACTTATATACATTGTAACTTTTTCACGGGTGCAATATTTTTTAAGTATGGCAATTCTTGTTTCAAGATCAGGCTGTGTAATATCCGTAACAAGACCCCATTCAAAACGGGACCTTAATCTGTCCTCCAGTGAAGAAATGTCTTTAGGTGCTCTGTCGCTGGTTATTACTATCTGTCTGCTGGTATTATGAAGAGCATTAAATGTATGAAAAAATTCTTCCTGGCTTGCTTCCTTTTGCTCAAGAAAATGTATATCATCAATAAGAAGAACATCATTGTTTCTGTAATTTGCTTTAAAGCTCATCATATTTTTATCACGGAGAGCATTAATAAAATCAGTAAGGAATTGCTCAGCAGAAACATATTTTACTTTCATATCAGGGAAAAGCTGCAAAGTATACTGCCCTATTGCATGAAGCAGATGAGTTTTGCCTAGTCCTACCCCGCCGTAAATAAAAAGAGGATTGTATGATTTTCCCGGATTTTCACAAACAGCAACTGCAGCATTGCATGCAAACTCATTGTTTCTTCCTATTATGAAAGTATCAAAAACATACTTGCTGTTAAATTCCTGGTGCGAGGACAATGCTGCTGAAACTTTTTGTGTTCTGTCTGATTTTGCAGATTTATGTAGATCGTTTGATACAGGTTCTCCCGTATCCTTTTTAGATATTTCAGGATCAACTATTATTTTTATTTTACAGCTTTGATTTAAATGTTTATTAATTGAATCTATTAAAATCTTATTATATCTTGTTTCAAACCATTCTTTTGCAAAATCGCTTGAGACGGAGATAGACAGGGTGTTTTTTTTTAATGATATGGGCACTATATTTTCAAACCATGTTTTATAAGTAGGAGTGTTAATGGAATTTTTGATATCAGATAAAATAACAGCCCATATTTCGTTTATGTTTTCTTCCATAGGTTAAATATTAGAAATTATTTGAATAATATTCAAGATATTTAAAACCTTTTTTTGTGAGTTTCTTTTTTCCGGAAGAGAAATTTTTTAAAAAACCTTCTCTTTCAAGGTAGGCAAGTTCCCTGAAAGAAGTTGAAAGGCTAAATCCAAGCTCTCTTGATATTGCAGAAGGACCTGACTCCTCAAGCTCAAGGGTAAGATATAATATTTTAATCTGTCTAAGTGAAAGTTTAAGGGAATCAAATTCATCCGGTTTTGTATTGTTTTTCAAGGAATCAGGAAGAATGGTGCTATTGTTTAAATCAGTTTCTGAGGATTTAACAGGTTCATTATTTTGCATCAAATCATATTCATCAGCATTTTTTTTATTAAATTTATCTGATGAAGATGAAGAATTTTCGATTTTTTCATCTTTATTATGAATATTAAAGTCTGGAAATTTATTTTCATCGGTATTGATTTTTAGTATAACTACTGTTCCTGTGTTTATATTGTTTTTTATATCTATTGATCCTCCTGAAAATTTTATGGTTTCTTTTACTATGGGAAGTCCGGATCCGACTCCTCTGATGAACTTCTTCATTTCGCTGGTTGCAGAAGTAAAGCCGGGAAGCATCGCCTTTTCCTTATTGGATATACCTGGACCCTGATCAGAGATCATTATCTGGTTTCCTTTGTTTAATATTGTAATAATTACTTCAGAAAATTTAGCATGTATCAGATTTTCAACAATTTCCTTAATAATTGTGTATGGAATGCTGCCTCCCTGCTCATGAGAGATATTATAAATTTTCTCAGTTGTTGTATTAATGAAATCAATTATGGAATCATAGCGGTAGTCAATGATTCTCGGTATGCTTGTAAGATTATCATAAACTGCAATTCTTACAAAAATCGGTAAAGTGAAGGATCCTTCATAAAAAACATTATCCGCATTTATTATACTATCGTTTCCGGGCATTGTAAGATTTAGAAAATTATTAAAAATTTTTAAAAACTTTTAAATATAAAAAAATAAACAAAATAAGCTTAAAAAAAATAATAAAATAATTAAACTTTTCAGAAAGCAAAAATTTTTTACAGTTTAAAAAAAAGAAATTAATAAAAAATTAACATAAAAATTAATAAAATTACAGTGTAAAATAAAATAATTGAAAGCCAGTACAGTCGTGTTTTTCAAAGTTATTGACAGATTTTTCAACACCTGTATAAAACTATTAAAGCAATATTGCCTGTAATTGGAAAATTAAAAGGAAAGTCGATTTTCCGGCTTTTTATAAAGGATAAAATTAATGAAAACTGCTGAACAGATGTTTGGTAAAAAGAGCACTTAGAGCTTAATCAAGGCTTGTAAAACGCATGGATATATCCCAATCCCGATACATGAAATAAAATAAATATTATTTTAATAAAGAATCACCCTTGATCCAAAATAAAACTAAACTCAATTAGCAATTAGTCTGAGAAAA
>JAMDDL010000170.1 GCA_023488645.1 Actinomycetota bacterium
AAGTATTAAATAATTTAGCGGAAAAACCTGACAGCTTTAAAGATATGCTTCTTTGTCCAGAATGCAGAGACAAAAAGTCCAAATTTAAAATTTCAGACAACTTAATTGTTTGTAATTTGTGCGGCGCCAAATTTTTAATAATTGATGGTATTTATGATTTAAGAACCTCACAATAATATAGTATTATTTATCTTAATTACATCCAAAAACATGCTGTTAAGTAAAAAAACAAATTAACTTTCAAATAATTGGTTCTGATATTGCGGAACTTATAATCTTTTGTTACAATCATGATACAAATTAATTGGATAATAATTAAAATTTAATATTTATGAGAATTTTGCCAGTAATTTAACTGGCTTTTTTACTGCAATAATGAAAATTTAGTAGCAAAGGGAAAAATGACAGATTTAATTTATTCAGAAGGTATAATTCAAAGACTTTCACATTATCTTAGATTTATTATCAGTTTAAGGGATATTGGCAAAAGAACGGTAACTTCAAAAGATATAAGTGAAAGCACCAAAGTAAACAGCGCAGAAGTAAGAAGAGATTTGATTTATTTTGGAATAAAGGGGAAAAGAGGTGTTGGATTTAAAATAGATGATCTTATTGATTCATTCAATAAAATTTTAGGCCATGAAGAAAGCGTAAGGATAGTTTTGGTAGGCGCAGGCAATCTTGGAAGAGCTATTTTAAATTACAAAATGCTAAACAAATTTGGTTTTAACATCGAGTATGTTTTTGATAATGATAAAAACGTCATAGGAAAAAAGATATCCGGAAAGGAAGTAACAGATATCTCAAATTTAAAAAGTGTTGTAAAAGACAAGTCATTAAAAATAGCAATACTTGCAGTCAGTCCGGAGGCTGCTCAGAATGTTACAAACCTGCTTGTTGATTCAGGGATAAAAGTCATAATTAATTATACCTCTGTACCTGTCGATGTTCCTGCTCATATTAATATACAGACAGCAGATCCTATTGAAATATTGCTTCATACCCTTTACTATTTATCAAAAACAGGTCAGACATACTGATTTGCAAAATTTTATATCAATTTATTAAATAACAGTCACAGTATTTAATTTTTTTTAAATATGGTCTAATATCAATATTTCGTTTTTTAATTTTTTTATTTTTATAATTGATAGAAAATATTATCCATTATGAATAAAGCCAGAGGATGTTTTATTTTTTTTATAATAATTGCTTTAGTTGCGATAATCTTTCTCTTATTTTTTATACAAAAAAATCCAAAGGCAGAAACTAAGTTAACTGTTATAGATGAATCAGAAACACAGAATTCATCTTCCAGTAATTCCAATACTGCAGGTTCTTTAAATTTAACAATTAAAAATATTCATGATGACGGCTCTTCTGATTATTTGTTCCTTGGAATTGATGAAAGAGAAAATCAGAATAAATTCAGAGGCAGAACCGACACTATAATTATTTATCATATTGGCTCCAATGGAATTGACGCACTTATTTCAATTCCAAGAGATACAAAAGTTGAACTTCAGGGACATGGTACAAATAAAATAAATGCTGCTTATGAATATGGCGGCTTAAATATGATAAGTGAGGAAATTTATAAACTTACAGGTATTGGTGTGGATAAGGTAATGATTGTAAATTTTGCAGGATTTACGAAAATAATTGATGCATTGGGCGGTGTCAGGATTACAATTACCGAACCCCTGCATGATTCAAAATCAGGGTCTGATTTTGATCCTGGAACTTATAATTTTAACGGGGAGCAGGCACTTGCATTTGCACGAAATCGTGCAACAGCAAAGGGAGATTTTGACAGAATGAACAGACAGAAATACCTGCTTTCAGAAATATTCAAACAAAAAGCAAACTTTTCAATTATTTCCGGAATTCCTTCAATAATAAAAATTTTAAGGGAAGAAACAAAATCAAACTTTACAATATGGGATTATTTAAAGATCGGTTTTAGGCTAATAAAAAACAAAAGCAGCATAAAGCTTTTAACATTACCGGGTAAAACAAAAACAATAAATAAGATCAGCTATGTACTCGTCAATGATAAGGAAGCTAAAGCTTATTTAACGGAGAATTTAGGTAATAAAAATTAATATATATTAAAATTAATAAAACAAATCCTGTATAATAATACTGGCATGATGTAGCGGTACATGTGCACCGGTTTTTTTAGTTTTTTCATAAATAAATTATCATTTAAAATTTATATATTTTAAGAGGTAAAAGTGGCATCAAATTTTGAATTAAGTATTGCAAATTTATCTTTTCTTTCTGACAGCGGCAGTTTTCTTTTGCAAATTTCAATAAAAAATTCAATTTTAAATGACTTTATTAAAAATTTGATACCTGAAAGCGATAAATCCTGGTTAAGTGATTTAAAAAGTTGGGAAATAAGCAACAATTGGATACTTGAAATTGCAGATATATGTATAAAGCAATATGAACAGGTATTTTTTGACCGCGGTGATGAAATTCTGCTGGATTTAAAGGATGAAAAGTCATTTGATAAATTCAAATATATGGTTGAGGAAATAAACCGCTAAATTTAATTTGTTTATTAAAATTTCGGGGAGACTTTAATGATATCAAGATATACTCTCAAAGAAATGGGGAAAATCTGGGAGGATGAAAATAAATATTCAAAATGGCTTCAAATAGAAAAAGCTGTAGCACTGTCTCAAGCTGAACTTGGAATTATACCTGAAGAAGCTGCAAGGGACATTAATGATAAAGCCTGTTTTAATGTCAACGAAATACTAAAAATTGAAGAAAAAACTGGTCATGATGTGATTGCTTTTCTTACAAATGCCAGTTCATATATAGGTGAATCTTCAAAATATATGCATTTCGGGCTTACTTCTTCCGATATTGGTGATACGGCTCTGTCTCTGCAAATAATAGATGCTATAAATATTATTGAGATTAAAATAAAAAAACTCATTAAAATTTTGAAAGAGCAGGCTTTTAAATACAGGAATATAGTAATAGTAGGAAGGACTCATGGAATACATGCTGAACCTGTAACTTTCGGCCTTAAATTTGCTGTGTGGACTTTTGAAATGAAACGGAATCTAAACAGACTGCAAAATGCAAGAGAAGTTATAAGTTTTGGCAAGATATCGGGGGCGGTTGGAACGTATGCAAATACACCTCCGGAAGTTGAAAAACTGGTATGCGCCAAACTGGGGCTTAAAAATTCACCGGCTTCTACTCAAATCCTTCAAAGAGACAGGCATGCAGAAGTAATAAGTACGCTTGCAATCTGCGGAGGAACACTTGAGAAGATTGCTCTCGAGATAAGAAATTTGCAGAGAACTGATGTCAGAGAAGTTGAAGAACCATTTACGGAAGGCCAAAAAGGCTCATCAGCAATGCCTCATAAAAAAAACCCTGTAATTTGTGAAAGAATATGCGGACTTGCAAGGGTACTGCGAGGAAATGCGATAACTGCTTTTGAAGATATGGCTCTCTGGCATGAGAGGGACATATCTCATTCTTCTGCTGAAAGAGTCATATTTCCCGACAGTTTTATAATTCTGGATTATATTCTTGAAAAGACAATATTTGTAATTGGAAATATTAAAGTAATGCCGGAAAATATGAGGAAAAATCTTTTAAAATACGGTGGTATTATTTTTTCGCAAAGAGTTTTACTTGAACTGATAAACAAGGGAATGCCAAGAGAAGAAGCTTACATTCTTGTTCAGGATGCAGCCTTGAAAGCCTGGCAGCAGGAAGGAAATTTTAAGGAAAACCTCCTGAAAGAGAAAAAAATTACCGGATTAATTTCAGAAAATGAGATTGAGAAACTTTTTGATGTAAATTATCATCTCAAACATGTTGACACAATAATTAACAGGCTTCAGGAAATTTAATTTTAAAATTACCAGGATGTAATTAAATTTAAGATAAAAATAATAATTTTAAGTCAAAATTGAAAATTGTAAAAAATTAAAAGGAAAAAAGACTTTATGCTTAACGTAAATGTATATGTAACTTTAAAAAAAGAAATTCTTGATGCGCAGGGACTTGTAATAAAAAAAGCAATAAAGCAGATAGGATATGAAAACGTCAGAGAAGTCAGATTCGGCAAATTTATACGGTTGGAAATTGATGACACCGGTAAAACTATGGATGAAATAAAAAAGGAAATTGATTATTTAAGTGACAAACTTTTAGCAAATCCCAATATTGAAAATTACAAGTACGAAATAGTGGGGGATTGATGGCGGGTAAATCAAAACCATATTTTGGAATTTTAGTTTTTCCGGGTACCAACTGTGAAATGGATTGTTATCATGTTTTAAAAAATCTTCTGAAGGTTGACTGTAAATTAATCTGGCATAAGGAAACCGGAGATGATGATGATGTTAATGCAATAATAATTCCAGGAG
>JAMDDL010000064.1 GCA_023488645.1 Actinomycetota bacterium
TCATACCTATATGGTATCCAATTTGGGCTATCTCTTTTTATAGTTCTAAGTATGTTTTCTTTTTTTGTCATGTTGATATTATTTTTTATATTTTTAAAATATTTTAACTTTTAAAATTTAAATTATTAATCATATAAAATTTTAGCAACCTCACAGATTTGTTTCCTTATACTATTTGAATATGACATTATTACCTCTCATAATTTGAATATAATCTGTAAAATTTAGATAATTAATTTATTCTTACTTAAGATCTTTAATATCTTTATACAAAGGCAATAACTTTGGAAATATTTTTTTATAAACTTTAAAATGGCTATTATAAAAATCAACTATTTCCTTATTTTGGGGATATACTTCTTTTTCAATCTCAATTAGGTTTTTAACTGCTTCTTCTTCTGATTTGAAAATACCAATACCCATACATGCCAGAATAATAGCCCCCATAAGACCTGCATCCTTAAATTTCGGAACTAAAATTTTTTTATCGATTATATTTGCTCTGATTTGTAACCAAAAATCAGATTTGGTAGCTCCGCCAGTAGCACGCATTTCATCAATTTTAATACCAGTTTTTAAAAGGTTATCTATTATAACTTTGGACTCGAATGCCACACCCTCAAGGATCGCCCTGGAAACATCGTTTTTATCATGAGATATGTTGAGTCCTATTATTGAACACCTTGAAAACATGTTAAGAGGTGGATATAAACTTGTTCCACTGCCTCTCAGATAAGGTAATATAAAAATTCCGCGTGCGCCTGGAGGAGATTTTGCCGCATTTTCAATGATAATATCATAAACATCTTTATTATTATCCCTGGCTAATTTAATTTCTTCCTGGCAAAAAACATCCTTATACCATCTTAACATCATCCCATAAGTTAACTGCGCTCCAAATGTAAAATATTTATTTCTTACAGCATGAGGATAACAGGGCTGTTTATTCTGCATCATTGTTTGCGTAGCTATTGGCTTATCAACAGTAAGTCCTATACATTCAACTGTTCCAAGCCCATCAGACACTATCCCTTCCTTTATATTCCCAACTCCTAATGCAGCACAAGTTTGATCATGGCTACCTGTTACAACTTTGGTATCCTCGCTTAAACCTGTAATTTCTGCAATCTCTTTTTTTATCTGCCCGACTACTTTTCCAGCAGGAAATATATCTGCAAATAAACTTTTATCTAAATCGCATTTATCCAGTATTTCAAAACTGTAATCCTTCTTTCTTATGTCAGAAATTACCATTGTTGAAGCCATGGAATAATCAATAGCAAATTCTCCAGTTAATCTATAGGTAATAAAATCCCCTGCACATAAGAATTTCCAAACTTTTTTAAAGATGTCTTTTTTATTATCTCTAATCCATAATATCTTATTTATGGAACCATAAACCAAAAAATTCCCGGTAATTTCAAAAAGTTTATATTCACCAATTAAATCGTTAAACAAATCAAAATATTTTTTGTACCCATCATCTCTCGAATCCCAACCTTCAATAAATGAATAAAGAGTATTACCATTCTTGTCTATAGGAACTACTGCACAACCTAGGACAGAATAGCTTATAGCCTTGACGTCCTTAGGATTATATCCAGATTTATAAATGCATTCTTTCATCCCTTCCAGGATATTTTTCCACATTTCTTCTGCATCTATTTCAATCCAACCAGGTTCAGGGGTATAAAGTTTGTATTCTCTTATGACATCAAAATGCGTTTTATTATCAATATTAAAAATAGTTATTTTGCAATTTGTTGTTCCTACATCCAGCCCTAATATTAATGTTTTATTCATTTAATTTCTTTGATAAATTAATATTCAACCTAAGATAAATATTATGGCTAGCCCAATAAAAATCTTGATCTAAGTTTATTTTTCATCGCATCCAGCAGAACTGCTAGTAAAATAATAACTCCTCTTAATGCCCTAACACCCATTACAGGCATATTAAACCAGACAATCATAGTTGAAATAAAACTTAAAAATATTGCCCCACCCAAAACTCCAACAAGTTTTCCTCTCCCTCCTTGCAGGCTTATTCCACCAATAACAGCAGCAGCCATTACATCAAATATTTGGCCTTCACCAACTGTAGGAAATACTGCGCCAACTCTACTTGTAAATATCAAACCTGCAATAGAAGCAAGAACACTGCTAATTATAAAAGCTGACATAATCATATTTTGAACATTAATCCCAGATGCTGTTGCAGCAAATTTATTTGAACCAATTGCATAAATCCTGCGTCCCCAGGGAGTCTTTTCCAGCAATATTATAAATACTATAAATAAAATTACTAAAATAAATACCTGAAGTGGCATCTTAAAAATTGATTTGGTGCCTATAAATCTATACCAACCCGGTAAATTAATAAGAGTTGTACCCCCGGTTATAAGAATTACAACGCCTCTTAAAATTACCAGTACTGCAAGAGTCTGAATAAAAGGATTGACTCCAAGCTTAACAATAAAAACTGCATTAAATACCCCAATAATTAAGCCAATCATTAATATTAATGGTATTACAAGTATAGCTGACATGTGATATTTTTGAAAAAGTAAAATTGCAACCATAGTTGAGAATGCCAAGGTTGATTCAATAGACAAATCAAACATTCCAATTATCAAGCATAATGACTCACCTATTGCCAGTATTCCAACAACTACAGTGCTTACCATAAGCGAAATGAAATTTTCATAGGTTAAAAAACCCTTTACCCCAGTTACTAATGCCAGAAAGCAAATTAGAACTATAAACCATATTACATTTTCATCAAACTGCCGCCATAAAAACATTTGCCAGCCATGTTTTATTACTATAGTAGAATCAGATTGTTCTTTCATTTGAGTTTTTCTCATAACCCTTTCCTTCCATTAGCAGTGTTAAATTATTTTTATTAAATTCAGCACTATTTCTTATCATTTCCTTAATAATTAATCCCTTATGCAGAACATACACCCTGTCACACATATTAAGTACTTCTGAAATATCATATGTTAGAATTATTATACCAATCCCATGTCTTGCCAGATCTTCTATTATGGCATGGATTTCAGCCTTAGATCCTATATCGATTCCTGCAGTAGGTTCATGCAGTATTAATACTTTAGGATTAGCAGCCAGTACTTTTGCCAGTACTACCTTTTGTTGATTGCCTCCACTTAAAAACTGAGCTTCCTGATTGATAGAAGAAGTACGAATTGAGAGCATGTCTTTATACTTTTTAGCTAGACCAACTTCATTATTTGCGCTTACCATTCCCATCTTATTCTTAATTATATCCAGTGAACAAATTGAAATATTTTTCAAAACTGTTAAATTTAAAAATAAACCATTAACAAGTCTATCTGCTGGAAGCAGCAATATTCCTTTTTTAAATACTACGTCACATGATACTTTAGTAATTTCCATGCCATCAATATATATTTTGCCGCTATCAATTTTATGAAATCCAAATAAACCACTGACTACATCTTCTTTTCCGCTGCCTTTTAAACCAGAAAGGCTGATGATCTCCCCTCTCTTTACATAAAAAGAAACATCACTGTATTTGCCTTTTTTTGATATGTTAAATGCTTCCAGGACTTTATCCTGGGGTTTATGGCTTAAAGGTTGGAAAAGATCAACATCTTTGCCAATCATATATCTTACCAATTGACTTATATCAATATTTTCTATTTTTTCTGTTGCGATATTTTTCCCTTCCCTGAAAACAGTAACTCTATTACAGATTTCAAAAACTTCCTCAAGATAATGAGAAACATAAATTATGCTGGTTCCCATTTTGTTAAGCTCTTTTATATGATCAAAAAGCAGTCTTGTTTCATAGAAAGTAAGAGATGCCGTTGGTTCATCAAGAATAAGAATTTTTACTCCATACCATAATGCTTTTGCAATGAGAACAATCTTTTGCTGCAGGAAGGTAAGAGTTTCCATTTTTCTTCTTGGATCCAGTTTCATATCAATTCTACTTAATGCTTGTGTTGCAAGATCATTTAATTTTTTATTATTTATCAGTCCATTTTTTAAAGGCAAAGACTCTATAAAGATATTTTCAGCTACTGATAAGGAAGGTAATATTTCCGGATTTTGCGCTAACATTCTAATACCATGGTTTATGGCATTGGAAACATTAAGATTTTGTATTTCCTCGCCTTCGATTAAAATCCGACCTGCATCTTTTTCATAAAGTCCGGATAAAATTTTCAGTAGTGTGGATTTGCCAGCACCATTTTCCCCAACAAGGCCATGGATTTCTCCCTTTTTAACAAAAAAATCAACATGATCAAGTGCAACAACGCCTGGAAATACTTTTACGATACCTTCCATTGAAATCATAATGTTATTATGATTTTTTAGTTCCTCAAAATTAGTAGTCA
>JAMDDL010000002.1 GCA_023488645.1 Actinomycetota bacterium
TTTATTAAATTTAATTTTATTTGATGATATAATGCCAGTATTTAATCAGTTTGTAAAAAATACAGGTCTGATCAGAAAAAAATTAACCAAAAAATGTTTTACAAATAAAAATTAATAAGATGATTTAAGGATGAAGGAGAAAAAATGAACGGAGAAGCAATAGGTTTGATTGAAACCAGGGGGCTGGTTGCCTCAATTGAGGCTGCAGATGCAATGGTTAAGGCTGCCAATGTTACATTGATGGGACAGGAAAGAATTGGTTCAGCTTATGTTACAGTAATTGTTAAGGGTGATGTTGGTGCAGTTAAAGCAGCAGTTGATGCCGGAGCTGCAGCAGCAAAAAGGGTTGGAGAACTTATTTCAGTTCATGTAATTCCAAGACCGCATCAGGAATTATCAATGATACTTCCTCAAGAATAATTTTTGCTTAATTTATAAAATTATTTTTTAATTTAGAGAGGTATCAAAATTGGATACTGAAAAATTAATTAAAGATATTGTTAAGAATGTTTTACAAAGATTAAACAGTGAATTTCCCAAAAAGCAGCCTGAAGAAAAAGCTTTAGCTTTAGGTCCTGAAAGCATTAAATTAAAAACAGCACAAGCTGTAGCTTCAGACAGGAAAATAGTATGCAGCATATCTGTAAAACATGTTCATCTTTGCAGAGAACATCTTGATATTCTTTATGGTAAAGACTATGAGCCTGCTATTTTAAAGGAATTGTATCAGCCAGGAAATTATGCTTATAAGGAAACTGTAACTATTGTAGGTCCAAAATTAAATGCTTTGCAAAATGTGAGGATTTTAGGTCCTTTGCGCAGTAAATCGCAGGTTGAGCTTGCAAAAACTGACTGTATTATTCTTGGGATAGATGCGCCTGTAAGACCTTCGGGACAACTGGAAGGAACTACTTCATGCGTACTTATCGGTCCGAAGGGTGCTGTTTATTTAAAGGAAGGAGTCATCAGGGCAAACAGGCATCTTCATTTAAGTCAGGAGGATGCTGACTACTTCGGGATAAGAGATAATGATGAAGTTGATGTAAGAGTTCCAGGTCCGAAAGGATTAACTTTTAATAATGTTCAGGTAAGAGTCAGCAAGGATTTTTTGTCGGAGATGCATATTGATACTGATGACGGAAATGCTGCTGATGTTGTTAACGGTACTCTGGTAGAAATAGTAAACGCATCATGCATTGCTCCAATCGGTCCGTCAACAATAGCAGATTTCAGCAGGATTCCTCCAAGTATTCCTGATAACAGTATCTCAGTTGAAATAACTGATCCCAATATTTTAAGAAATATGAATAAGGCAATGGAAGCGGGCAATGTTTCATCAAAAGTCATAACTGATACAGGAAGTTATACGGGATCTGCTAAAACTGCAAAGACTGTAATAACAGTTGCCGATCTTGACAATTATAAAGTTTCCGGCATTAATCTGACATCTGATGTTATTCTAAGTCCGCTTGCAAGGGATGAAGCATTGGCCAGAGGCATTAAAATTTTCGGTTGACGCATATTTCAATTACAATCAGATAATTATTTATAATTACGGATTATTGATTATCAAAAAATGATAATTTTTTATAAATTAAGATTTATAAATCTTAACTTAAGTTTTTAACCAGGAGGTAAGTGTGGATATAGATGAAAAATTAATAGAGCAAATAGTGAGAAATGTTATTGAAAAAGTAGTTTCTCCGGGTTCTGCAGGTCCTGGATTTCAGACATCTGCTGCAAATATTAAGAAAGGTCCATTGTTTGATAATATAGAAACTGCCATTGCTGCAGCAAAAGAAGCTCAAAAAAGATTTGTTGATATGGGCAGAGATGCACGATACGGAATTGTTGAAGCAATTAAAAAAGTTTCCCTTGCCAATGCTGAAAAATGGGCTAAAATTGCTGTCGAGGAAACAGGTATGGGCAGGGTTGAAGATAAGATAGTTAAGAATATCGTAGCTGCTGAAAGAACTTTGGGTCCTGAAGATCTTGAGATTAAAAGCTACAGCAGATGCTGCATGGATAACGGCGCTTTGACAGTTGATATGGCTCCTTATGGAGTCATAGCTGCAATTACTCCCATGACCAATCCTGCACCAATGATAATAAACAATACAATAATAATGATTTCTGCAGGTAACTCTGTTGTATTTCTGCCTCACCCTTCTGCAAAAAAAGTTACACTTGATGCCCTGTTGATTGTACATAAAGCGATAGTAGATGCAGGAGGTCCTGAAAATCTGATAACTTCAACACAAGAACCAAATATAAAAAATGCCAGCATTTGTATGGCTCATAAGGATATTGATCTTATTTGTGCGACAGGTGGTCCTGCCATTGTTGAAATAGCAATGAAAAGCGGAAAGAAAGTCTTAGGTGCAGGTCCGGGGAATCCTCCGGTTCTGGTTGATGATACTGCAGATATTGCAAGAGCTGCAAGAGAAATAGTTGCCGGTGCATCTTTTGACAATAATATTCTTTGCAATGAGGAAAAGGTGCTAATCTGCATGAGGCCTGTTGCAGATAAACTTCTAAATGAATTTGGAAAAAATAACTGTCAGGTACTTAATGCTGAAGAAGCTCAAAGAGTAACAAATCTTGTTGTAAAAAATGGTGAAATTGATAAAAAGCTGATGGGAAAAAATTGTGCGGTTATTTTGAAACAGGCAGGTATTAATGCGAAAGATGATTTAAGACTTGCAGTTTTTGTAACAAATGATGAAATGCATCTGCTGGTTCAGCACGAGCAGTTAATGCCTATACTTCCAATGCTTATTGTTAACAGCTTTGAAGAAGGTGTAAGAATAGCATGCAGAGTTGAACATAACTTCAAACATACTGCAATCATACATTCAACAAACATTGAAAGAATTACATATTATGCGCAGGAAATTAATACTACAACTGTGCAGGTTAACGGTTCTTCCCAGAGATCCGGCGGGGACTTGCATAATGGAGGTTCTTCCTGGACAATTGCCGGTGCAACAGGTGAAGGCTGTACTACACCAAGGTCATTTACAAGACAAAGAAGGCTTTCAATATATGGCTCAATGAATTTTGTAAAATAATTAATATAACGATATTTTCAAGCATAAGTATTATTAAAAAATTTTCGTTTCTGAAAGGAGAATAAAATAAATGAATAACGGAGCAATTGGTTTGATTGAAACTAAAGGACTGGTTGGAGGTATTGAGGCATCTGATGCAATGGTAAAAGCTGCTGATGTGGTTATGATTTCAAAAGCTTATATAGGAAGTGGAATAGTTACTGTAATATGTCAGGGTGAAGTTGCAGCAGTCAAATCAGCAGTTGATGCAGGAACTGTTGCGGCAAAAAGAGTTTCAGAAGTTCTGGCAACACATGTTATCCCGAGACCTCATCAGGAGCTTGATAAAATTATTTCAGGAAAATATGTAAGATCAGGCAGGGGAACAATACCAAAATCCAGAGCCCACAAACCTGCAAATTCAAAAGCAGCAGCATCTGGTGCATCAAAATCAGCAGGCTCTGAAGAAAAAAAAGCTGAAAAAAGTAAACAGTAAGCATTTAAACAGTTATAAGGGTCTTTTATTCCGGTCTCTAAATGTGATGGTTTATATCTGAATAATTCTTTTTTAAGAATATTCAGGTTTAATTGGTTAAATTAAAATTTTCTCTGTAATTATTAATAATTTTTTAATTAAGAGTTAGCTACTTATGGAAAAAGCAGTAGGAATAGTAGAATTCAGAAGCATTGCAGTTGGGATAGCTGCAGTAGATATAATAGTTAAGGCTTCAAATGTGAACATTATTGATGCAAAAAGCATATGTCCCGGTAAATATTATATACTGTTTTCCGGCGGAACGAGTGAAGTTCAGAACTCATATGATACAATACTGTATGAAAGTGAAAAATTCATAATTGATGCTATCACTATTCCTAACATATATCCTCAACTTTTTTCAGCCCTCACACAAACTTCAATCATAAACGAATTCAAGGCAATTGGCATCATTGAAACTTTGACGTCTCCTTCAATTTTTTATGCTGCTGACCGTGCTGTAAAAGCTTCCGACGTTGACCTTGTTGAAATAAGGATAGCAAGAGCAATTGGAGGAAAAAATACATGCATAGTAAATGGCGATATATCCTCCGTAAAGGAATCAGTAGCAGCAGGTATAGTATATGCACAGGACAGGGATTTCCTTGTGGATTACAGGATTATTGCTTCACCGCATCCCAGTCTTTACAGAGCAGTTATGTAATGTAATACATACTATATCGTATGAAATTATTCATTTGTTTATCCTATCCCTGTCAA
>JAMDDL010000035.1 GCA_023488645.1 Actinomycetota bacterium
GCCCACAGCCGAAACTCAGCACCAAATAGAGGTGGAACAATAAGAAGAAGGACTGCACCTGCCAGAACAGCAGGACTGTAGCGACGCCCGAAACGATCAATAAAGAGTTGAGCACGGCTTTTCTTTTCCTGGGCTTCTTCCACCAGACGGATTATTTTCGAAAGTGTATTATCTTCAAAACTCTTTGTCACTTTGACCTTAAGAGCACCTTGTTTATTAATCGAGGCAGCAAAGACTTGGCTACCGACAACTTTCTCAACTGGTATAGATTCCCCTGTTATCGGGGATTCGTCCACTGAAGATGCCCCTTCATATACTATGCCATCTGTAGCAAAAGATTCACCCGGTTTTACTAAAAACAAGTCTCCTGGCATCAGTTCATGAGCAGATACGACCACTTCCTGTCCATCACGATGTATAATTGCTTCCTTTGGAACCAGGTTAAGAAGAGCACGGATAGCAGAGCGTGTTTTATCAAAGGTATAACCTTCCACTCCCTCAGCAGAAGCATATAAAAATACCAGAAAGGCTGCTTCCGCCCATGCGCCCAGGATTGCTGCACCTATTGTAGCTGCTGCCATTAAAACTTCAATGCCAATTTCCCGTTTCTTAATAAGCTTTTCCATTCCCTCTTTTGCCCAGTAGTAGGCACCAATAATGATAGAAACGCAGTATAAAGTTATTTCAGCCCACACTGGTAGCAGTTCCAGACGAGACAAAATATAATCCAGGGCCAGAAGGACACCCGACATAAGAGCATTTCGCAGGGGTGGGTAACGCCACCAAAGCCCCTCATAATGCTCTTCTTGTTCCTTTTCTTTCTTTTCTTCTTCAGACATAGCCTATCCTACTTTTGTGATTTCTACTCATCATAGCGAGTGCTTAAATTTAATAATATTTTATTTATAACCAAAAAGCCTTAATCCGTTTATTATAACCAGAATCGTAATGCCAACATCAGAAAAAATAGCCAGAGACAAATTGCTCAGTCCCAAAGCAGCCAGCATTAAAAATATAAATTTAACTGTTATTGCTATTATAATATTAAATCTTATAATCCCAACAGCTTTTTTTCCAAGTTTTATTATATAAGGTATGATATTTAAATTATCATTTAAAAGTGCAATATCAGAGTTTTCAATAGCAATATCGGAACCCGTAGCACCCATTGCAATACCAACAGAAGCGGTAGCAAGTGCTGGTGCATCATTTACTCCGTCTCCAGCCATTGCAACATATTTGTATTGACCTATAATCTTTTTTAATTCTTCAACCTTATTTTCTGGAAGTAGCTCCGCCTTAACATTTTCTATACCCAAATTTGAGGCTATAAATTTTGCTGAAGCCTTATTGTCCCCGGTTAAAATGATTGGTGTAATATTAAGATTTGAAAGACTTGATATTACTGGTTTACTTTCTTTTCTTATCTCATCAGTTATAGCAATCATTCCTTTTATTCTTTTATCATCACTCATAACAATGACAGTCTTACCCTGTTTTTCAAGTTCATCAATTTTTTTAAGAATAAATTCATCATTGCCTACTTCCTGCTTTTCACTGATATATTTTATATTTCCAAGAAAATGTCTTTTATCCACGCAAACAGTGCATTCTCCGGTCAGTCCCTTACCTGTAACTGACTGAAAATTTTTAAATATATGGGGTTCTACTTCAATTTCTTCTGCTTTTTTTATAATACTTTTTGCAACAGGATGTTCTGAAAAAACTTCAAGTCCGGCAGCACAGGCAAGAACTTCACTTTCTGTAAAACCATTGAGAGGAATGATATCAGAAACAACTGGTTCACCTTTTGTAAGTGTCTTTGTTTTGTCAAAGGCTATGGCTTTTAACTTACCCATTTCCTCCAAAAATATCCCACCTTTAATTAAAGCACCTTTTTTTGTAGCATTTCCTATTGCTGAAAAAATGGTAACAGGTGTTGAGATTACAAGTGCACAGGGACAGGAAATAATAAGCAGTGTCAGAGCCTGTGTAAACCAGTAATTAAAGGGTTTATTTAATAAAAGCACAGGAATAATTACAAGTAAAATAGCTGCCAGTATAACTACTGGTGTATAGATTTTGGCAAACTTTTCAATAAATTTTTGTGATGTTGTTTTTTTCTCAGAAGATTTATATGTCAGGTCAATAATTTTGGAAAGAGTATTATCTTTTGCCTTTTTGGTAACTTTTACTTCAAGATAGCCACTTCCGTTTAATGTCCCGGCATATACAGTATCATTTAAGTATTTATTTCTTGGAAGTGGCTCACCTGTAATTGTAGACTCATCTACCAGAGAATTTCCAAATATAACAGTTCCATCCATAGGAATAATATCTCCCGGCTTTATTATTATGATTTCGCCAATCTCTATATCTTCAACTGGAATTTCTTTTTCGCTGCCCTTTACTGATGCAGTTTTGGGAGTACTATCAATTAACTTTTTTAATGCTGTCTGACTTCTGGCTATTCCAAATTCCTCCAGATTATCACCAAGAGCAAAAAGAACAATTATGATAGCTGCTTCTTCTAATTGTCTTAAATAAATTGCTCCGATAACAGCTATGGTCATCAGTAGGTTTATATTGGATAACTTAAATTTAATTAAACTGCGAAAAGCGCTTAAAAATACTTTTCTTCCAAAAATAATAATAATTGCAATAAATATAGGAAGTTCAACCCATAAAGAGGCGTGGATGGAGAAATAAGACAGTACAAGAAATGGAATAATAATTATTAATGCTGCCAGCAGCCAGCGAAACTTGATATTCTTTATTAATTCTTTCATATATAGGCCCTCATCTTTTATTTTGAAATTATCTGATTAATTTATAAGAACAATTCTATTTTTCCTCAACATGTTTTAAACCTTCAGCAAAAAGATTAGTTATATGGTTGTCATCAAGAGAATAAAAAACCATTTTTCCTTCTTTTCTATATTTTACTAATCTTGTATTTCTAAGAATTCTTAATTGGTGTGAGATGGCTGACTTTGTTGTTTCCAGTAAATCTGCAATTTCACATACACAGAGTTCTTGTATAAGTAAAGCAAATAGTATTTTTACTCTGGTTGCGTCACCAAGAACCTTAAATGTTTCAGAAAGATGATTAATTATTGCTTCAGACTTCATCATTTTTTTAACATTGGATATTTTTTGTTTATCAATCCAAGTAATCTCACAAATTGTTTCATTATTTTTCATTGTATTTAGGCCTCCCTCATTAGTAATATAGAATGATTGAGCGACTATTCAACTATTATATTTAAAATAATATTATTTGTAAATAAATTGTTGGAATAAAATTGAATTCATATAGCAGTTATTTTAAGACAAGGACTATTTATTTCGTAAAAGTGAATAGAAAAACATCTTCAGCCATAATTGCTTTGCATCATCATGCTTAAAAAATCAGATCTTCAACAAATTAATTAATTCTTCAATGTTTTTCTATATGTCTTTCTGTTAATTGTTGTAGATTATATGAACTTAAAATATCCAGAAATTTTTCTCCAATTTCTGACCAAATTTCCCGTGCAACACAAGATTTTGCTCTATTACAGATATCAGGATTGTCTACACACCCTACGAGATAAAATGGCCCCTCAACTGCAATAATTATTTCACTTAATTTTATATCTTTTGGAGCTTTGGATAAAAAATAGCCACCATGTGCTCCCCTTGACGACCTTATCAATCCAGCAATCTTTAATGGTATAATAAGCTGTTGCAGATATTTTTGTGAGATCTCCTGAGAACTGGAAATATCTTTTAGTAAAACTAACCCTTTGTCGTATTTAAAAGCCAGCTCCATCATCAGTCTTGTGCCATATGTGCTTCTTGTTGTAAATTTCATATAACTATTCAAACTCCCTTAATCTTTTAACTAGTTTTTATTTGTCTATCATCTTCCAAGTCCTACAACATGACTAGCTTTTAATAACAAAGCAATAAAACTAATATAGAATCACAACCACTATTTTTATTCGCTTTCACTGCATATATTTTCTAATACATTATTATTTATATTGAATTAATGTTATATAAAAATTTTGACAGTTTCAATAGATAAATTTGTTTCTTATTATTTAGAATTAATAGTAATTCAAAAGATACTTAATACAATTTTATTATGTTTAAAATTCAATTCAGGCATAAAAATATACTCGGATTTATTTCTTAAATATAGGGAGTTTTTCTCATTTTATTCGATTATTTAAGATACTTTTTTGAAT
>JAMDDL010000023.1 GCA_023488645.1 Actinomycetota bacterium
CGCAATACAAAGTCCTGTATGCAATTGAATCTGAAGTTTCAATTACGCTTATTCCGGTTATTTGAAGTCCGGGATCTATTCCCAGTATTCTTTTATTATCATGCAACATCAGTTTGAAAGAAAAAGCTTAAGTTTCAATCTCTTCAAGCATCCTGTCTTCTATCTCCAGATTTGTATATACATTTTCCACATCATCATAATCATCAAGAGCATTGATAATCTTTAGTGCTTTTTCTGTTTCGTTTTTTGATAACTTTATGGTTGATTTTGGAATCAGTAAAATATCTGTAAATTTTACACTTATTCCATTCTTGATTAAATTGTTTTTTACTTCATTTAACATGGCAGGTTCAACCTTAATTTCATATGATTCATCGGTTTCTTCTATATCTTCTGCACCACTGTCAATGGCTTTAAGCATAAAATCATCGTAATCCTTTACTGCTTTCTTATCAATTGTAAAAATTCCCTTTTTTTCAAACATCCATGCAACACAGCCTGATTCTCCAAGGCTTGCATTATTTCTTGAAAATATGCTTCTTATGTCTGCAGCAGTTCTGTTTTTATTTTCAGTTGTAACATCAACCATTATTGCAATTCCTCCAGGGCCATATCCTTCATATGTCATATGTTCAAATTTAACGCCAGCCATTTCCCCTGTACCCTTTTTTATTGCTCTTTCAATGTTATCCTGCGGCAGATTATATTCCTTGGCTTTTGCTATTGCATTTGCAAGCGTATTATTGTTATTGGGATCACCGCTTCCGCCTTCCCGTGCAGCTACTGAAATCATTCTTGAAAGTTTTCCGAAAATATTCCCTCTTTTTGCGTCTTCTTTTGCTTTTTTATGCTTTATTGAATGCCATTTTGAATGACCTGACATATTGATTCTCCCTTGCCCTGAATTTTTAGTTTATGCTTCTACCTGCCATCTTTAGAAAATATTCATGAATCCTTTTATCTTCCTGAAGTTCAGGATGAAAAGTACTTGCAAGAACATTGTTTTGCCTTACTAAGATTATATTATCATTAATTTCAGATAATATATCAACTCCTGGACCTGTTCTTGTTATTTTTGGGGCTCTTATGAAAACAGCTTTAAATTTTTGGGTTTTATCAAATGAAAGTGTTACATATTCTTCAAAACTGTCAATCTGCCTGCCATATGCATTTCTCTCAACATCTATATCAATGTAATTTAAACCGAAATCTTCATTTATTATCTTATTGGCTATTAGAATAAGTCCGGCACATGTTCCATAAATAGCTCTGCCGGATTTATAAAAATCATCAAGATGAGTCTTAAAATTATACTTGTTCATAAGTTTATTAATAGTTGTGCTTTCACCGCCTGGAATAATCAATCCGTCTATTTCGTTAAGCTGCTGCGGAAATTTTATTTCCAATGCATTTGCACCGCATTTTTTAATGGAATTAATATGTTCTCTGAATGCACCCTGCAGTGCAAGAACTCCGATATTAATAATCCTGTTATCCTTACTAATAATTACCACCCTCTTACTGAAAGCAGGTCCTCTTCTGGTATTTTTGAAATTTCCATCCCAGCCATTGCACTTCCAAGTCCCCTGGAAACCTTTGCTACGATTTCAGGATTTTTAAAATGAGTTGTTGCTTCAACTATTGCTCTTGCCATCTTTAAGGGATTTTCTGACTTGAAAATTCCTGAACCTACAAATACTCCGTCAGCTCCAAGCTGCATTATTAATGATGCATCAGCAGGTGTTGAAATTCCCCCTGCAGAAAAATTCACTACAGGCAGTTTCCCGTTTTCATGAATAAAAACAACCAGCTCATAAGGAGCACCCATTTCTTTTGCTGCAGTCATTAATTCTTCTTTTGGAAGAGCTGCAATTTTCTTTATTTCATCCTTGATTGCTCTCATATGCCTTACTGCTTCAACAACATTCCCTGTTCCTGCTTCGCCCTTTGTTCTGATCATAGCAGCACCTTCACCGATACGTCTTAAAGCCTCGCCTAAATTTGTTGCGCCGCATACAAATGGAACTTTGAAATCCCATTTGTTTACATGATACTTTTCATCGGCAGGTGTTAATACTTCACTTTCATCTATATAATCTACACCTATTGATTCAAGTATTTGAGCTTCTGCAAAATGCCCTATTCTGCATTTAGCCATAACCGGAATTGTAACGGCATCCATGATTTTTAATATTATTTCAGGATCTGTCATCCTTGCAACTCCGCCTGCAGCTCTAATATCTGCAGGTATTCTTTCCAGTGCCATAACAGATACTGCTCCGGCTTCTTCAGCTATTTTTGCCTGTTCAACTGTAGTAACATCCATTATGACACCGCCCTTGAGCATTTCAGCAAGGCCGGTTTTTAACTTTAATGTTCCCTTTTCCATTTTTTTAAATTACCTCCTGTCATTTAATTTCGACTTCTTGTTTAATTCCAATTCCAAGTGACATTTCATCAAGTCTTCTTATTCTTTCCTCTATAGGCGGATGAGTAGAAAATAAATTTGAAAACAGCGGCTTGTTTTTTTTAGTAAGAGGATCAGCAATAAATAAATGTGAAGTTGCACTGTTTGCGTTTTCAATCCTGCTGTCAGCGCTTATTTTTCTTAAGGCATTGGCAAGACCCGCAGGATATCTTGAAATAAGTGCTCCATTGCTGTCAGCAAGAAATTCCCTGTTTCTGCTTATAGCCAATCTTATCATTGTCCCGATTACAGGTGACAGTATTATCAAAACAAGACCTATTACTAAAAGTATGAGAGTCAGTATCCCTCCTCCGCTGCTGCGGTCATTTGACCTTCTTCTCCCCCCGCCAAAGAAAAAAATTCTTAATATAATGTTGGTTGCTATTGACAGCATGCCTACAAAAATAACAATTACTGTTCCAAGCAAAATATCATAATTTTTTATATGGGATATTTCATGAGAAATAACTCCCTTAAGCTCTTCATCATTTAAATTCTCTATAATTCCGCGTGTTAAAACAATTACTGCATTTTGCGGGTTTCTGCCGGTAGCAAATGCATTCATCCCGTTTTCCTCAATTATAAAAATTTTAGGCATTGGAATTCCTGCAGCAATTGAAAGCCCTTCCACCATATAATTTACTCTGACGTCAGTTTCCTTATCCACTGGATGAGCTTTGGACAACTGAATTACTATCTTATCACTGTAATAATAGCTGGCAAAACTGGCTATCAGCGCAATGATAAAAGCAATAATTAGCAGCATTATTGAAAAATAACTGTTGATGCCATATCTGTAATCAAATAAAAAACCAATAAAAAAACCCACAACCCCTATGAATAATATAAATAAAATAATGGTAATTATTGATTTTGCCTTATTTGCAGCAATCTGCTGATACATTTAAATTTTTCACCAACCATATTAAAATTCCTTTATTGCTGTGTAAACTGAACCTTGACAGGTTCTCTTGCAGCAGTTTCCTCGACTAGAAAATATTCCCTGATTTTGAAATTAAACATTCCAGCAAAAATATTTCCTGGAAATGTTTGAATCCTTGTATTAAACTGCATTACTGTATCATTGTAAAACTGTCTTGCAAAAGCTATATTGCTTTCTATTCCCTGCAGTTCTTCCATAAGTCTTGCAAAATGAGCATCAGCTTTCAGGTTAGGATAGTTTTCGGCAACTGCAAATAATGATTTTAAAGTGCCTGTTATCATATTATCTGCCTGAGCCTGGTCTTTTACAGATTTTGCACTCATACCTAACTGTCTTGCTTCAATTACATTCTGAAGGGTTTCGCGCTCATGTGCCGCATAACCCTTTACAGTTTCAACAAGATTTGGAATAAGATCAAATCTTTTTCTTAATTGCACATCTATTTGAGACCATGCATTATCTACCCTGTTTCTTAAAGAAATTATGGAATTATAAAGTCCTATCAATACAAGTAAAATTACTACAAGTATACCTATTATTAATATTATTGCTCCCAGTATTCCCATAAAACCTCCTTTTTAAAGTTTGATTCTGAAATTATTATATTTTTTAAAAATACCTGCCTTTAAATATATCAATCAACATATCATTTTAAGTCAATCAATATACTATTAATATTTTATCATTTTAAATAAGTAATATATTATAGCATAAAAATTTTTTTTATTATGCAATATAAAAAGTTCACTAAAGTTCATAAACAAACATAATATTTGCTACTTAATTGTTAGTATTCTTTTTCATAATAGTGACAAAATTA
>JAMDDL010000192.1:0-10681 GCA_023488645.1 Actinomycetota bacterium
TTTTCATTAAATATTTTTTTTACTTCCCGGATAATTTACTTTTATTCCTTCCTTGCATAAGGGGCAATTTTCAGGAGAATATTTATCAATATCAAATTTGACAAGATAATAATAAGGAACATCAAAACCAGCATCTGATGATCTGTCTACCATTGAAACAACTGCATTTACTTCTGCTTCATTTGCCCTGCATAAGTCAATTATTTCTCCTACCGAACCTCCTGTGGTAATAACATCTTCGGCAACTATAAATTTCTCACCTTTTTTTATTTCAAAGCCGCGCCTTATTTCCATTTTTTCAGTTTTTCGCTCAGCAAAGATCATCTTTTTTTCGAGCTTGAATGCAAGCATGTACCCAAAAAGTATACCGCCAATTGCGGGAGAAATAACAGTCTCAGTTTCCTGCAAAATATGCTCATCTATAATATCAGGAAGCTCACTTACAATCTTATAAGTCAAATCCGGATATTGAAGCAGTTTTGCGCACTGAAGATAATAACGGCTGTGAAATCCTGAAGTTAACCTGAAATGACCTTCCATAATAGCCCCGGTATCTTTTAACATCTTAAGGATATCAATTTTTGTTTTCTGTTCAACTATTCTTATCATCCTTTAAGCTCCCTTTCTATTTTTTCAAGATATGAATTTATTTTCTTTCCCACATCAGAGCTTGAAGTTATGGAACGCCCTGCAATTATAAAATCTGCGCCGTCCCTTATTGCTTTTTGGGGAGTATTTACTCTTTTCTGGTCCCCAATGTCATCTTCAACCAGTCTTATGCCCGGGGTTGCAATGAGAAAATTTTCTCCAAAGTTTTCTCTTAAAATCTTTACTTCATTAGGAGAACATATGATGCCGTCAATTTTGCAGTCTATGGCAATTCTTGCCATTTTAAGCACAAGTTCTGAAAATTTAAGGCTGTATCCGAACTCTGCCAGATCAAAATCATCAAGACTTGTAAGCACAGTTACACCAAAAAACAAGGGCCTGATATTATTTTTTTTAATACATACTTCATTTAATGCATTTACCGCGCTTTTTAGCATGCAGTCTCCGCCAAAAGTATGAATTGTAATCATCTCAACACCCAATTTCGAAATTCCTTTAACCGCGCCTGCTACAGTATTGGGTATATCCATAAGTTTTGCATCAAGCATAACTTTATATCCTGATTTTTTGACGGTATTTATTATTTGAAGTCCTTGGCTGTAAATAAGTTCAAGCCCTATCTTTATGGTAGAGATTTTGTTATCTGCTGCTCTTAAGATTTTTATAGCTTCAGATTTGTCTGAAACATCAAGGCTAAGTATCAATCTGTCTCTTAATTTCAGTTTTTTTCTTATAAGCTGCCCGTACGGATGTGATTTTTTGTCATTTTTAATTTCATTCTGCATTTAAAACCTTGCCCCCTTAGCCGTTTACTTTTCCTATAATATCACTTACCCTTGCAATATTTCTGCTGCATAAATAACTGAAGATGCCCTCAAGTATATTTTTTCCTGCTTCGGGGTCGGAAAAATTTACCGTTCCAAGTCCCACGGCGCTTGCTCCTGCCAGCATAAATTCTATGGCATCCTGCCAGCAAAATATTCCGCCCATTCCGATAATAGGAAGTATTTTTTCTTTGTGCAGGTTATAAATTTTTGCCACAGCCACAGGCTTGACCGCAGGCCCGGACAGCCCTCCCGTTATATTTCCCAGTTTGGGCTTAAAGGTATTTATATCAATTGCCATTCCAGTCAAAGTGTTGATTAGTGATATGACTTCGGCTCCCCCATTTTTTGCCCTTTTTGCAAGTTCAGCTAAATTGTTATTATTTGGACTTAATTTTACAATTACAGGAATATTTAATGTTTTTCTCACCACAGCAGTTACCTCTTCAACATCATCGGGAACAGAGCAGATGGTAAGCCCTCCCCTTTTAACATTGGGGCACGACAGATTGAGTTCCACAGCCAGAAGTTCTTCTTCTATTTTTCTCACTTTTGCTGCAATATCTGAAAATTCAGAAGAATTTATCCCAACTATGCTTAATATGATATTGATGCCTGCTTTTTTTACCACCGGCAGGTGCTGGCTTATAAAAAAGTCAATACCCTCATTTTGAAGACCTATGGAATTTAAAAGTCCTGCAGGAGTTTCACATAATCTTGGCGGCTTATTGCCTTCACAGGGATGAAGGGAAAAACTTTTAGTGGTTACCGCTCCCAGCATGCTTACATCATAAAAATCATTATATTCCATGCCGCTGGCAAAAGTTCCTGAACACATTATCACAGGATTCTTAAGTTCAATACTTCCCAATTTAACAGAAAGTTTTTGTACAGTACTTACCTCAGTCAAATACCGCCTCCATTAAATCAAACAATGGACCATCCTTACATACAGTTTTATAAACATAGCCATTATTATTTTTAAATTTCATTACACAGCCCTTGCATACCCCGATTCCGCAAGCCATAATTTCTTCAAAAAGTGCTTTGGCTTTTATATCCTTAAGTGAAAAAATATTTTGCAGCGTCCTGTACATCTCCACAGGCCCGCAGCAGTAAATACTGTATTTTTTAAAATCATCAGCTTTTTCCATTATGAAATCTGTGATTAATCCCTTTGTCCCGTGCATTCCGTTTTCCGAATATATTTCATAATTTATTTTCAGTCTTTGGAACATCTTTTCAATAAGCAGAAAATTATTATATTTAAATCCTGCTGCAAAAAATACATTTTTGTTTTGTGCTGAAAGTATTTTTGCAAGAAAATACAAAGGTGCAACGCCTATTCCTCCTCCTATGAGAAGAAAATCATTATTTTCATCTTCTTCTGTTTTTATACCATTGCCAAGCGGCCCTGTGAAATTCACCATATCTCCCGAATTTAATTCTGACAGATAATATGTTCCCTTCCCTTTTAATAAATACAAAATGGAAAATACCTTAAAATCAGGTTCAACATCATGTATGGAAAAAGGCCTTCGAAGCAGAGGATCAAAATTATTATTTTCAGAGCACTTTATATTTACAAACTGTCCCGGAATGGCATTTTTTACTATATAAGGTGAAAATAAAGTCATTTTAAAAAGTTCATCTCCGATTTTCTCATTGGAGATTATCTCACATTTTATTAATTTCATGTTTAATAATCCTGTATGGCTTTTATGTTTATGTTCGGATTTAATTTAAGCTCATAAATACCCTGAATTGCCGCACTTGCTCCCGAGATTGTTGTAATACATGGAACATTAAGCAATGCTGCCGCTGTTCTTAAATAATAACCGTCACTTCTTGCCTCACTGCCTTCAGGCGTATTTATGATAAGACTTATTTCACCATTTTTTAACATATCAAGAACATTTGGCCTGCCTTCCCTGATTTTTAAAACTTTGTCGCATTTAATTCCAAGGCTTTCAAGGTGTTCTCCTGTTCCTCTTGTTGCAATTATTTTAAACTGAAGTTCGGAAATCTTTTTTGCAAGAATGGCAATGCTGTTTTTATCACGATCACTTACACTTATAAAAACGGTACCGGAAGAAGGAAATTTCTGATTAACTGCAAGCTGCGATTTAGCAAAGGCAATTCCAAAATTCTTATCAATTCCCATTACTTCTCCTGTTGATTTCATTTCAGGACCAAGGAGAGTATCAGTTCCGGGAAATCTGCTAAAAGGAAGAACAGCTTCTTTGATGCTGAAATATCCAAGATTGTTTGAATCTACCCTTTTAAAGTCTATATTTTTTAATTTTTCACCCGCCATAACACGCGCTGCAATTTTAGCAAGAGGAACTTTAATTGACTTGCTTACAAAGGGAACAGTTCTTGAAGCTCTCGGATTTGCTTCCAGAACATACACGGTTGAATTTTTTACAGCATATTGTATGTTTATTAAACCTATTACTTTAAGTGTTTTTGCAATTTTAAATGTATACTCTTTTATTTTTTTAATTATTTCAGCTCCAAGAGCAAAAGGTGGAATTACACAGGCGCTGTCTCCCGAGTGTATTCCTGCTTCTTCTATATGTTCCATTATTCCGCCGATAAACATTTCCTCTCCGTCAAATACTGCATCAACATCTATTTCTGTTGCCTGTTCAAGGAATTTATCAATTAAAACAGGAAATCCGGGTGAAACCCTGAATGCATTTTCAGCATAGTTTATCAGATTTTCCTCATCATAAACTATTACCATTGCCCTGCCGCCTAAAACATAGGAAGGTCTTACAAGCAGAGGATAGCCTATTTTTGCCGCTATTTTTCTGGCATCTTCCACATTTAAGGCAGTTCCATTTTCAGGTTGGGGAATATTAAGGGAATTAAGGACTAACCCGAATCTTTTTCTGTCTTCTGCAAGATCTATGCTGTCAGGCGAAGTTCCAAGTATATTTACTCCCGATTCCTGAAGTCTGGATGCAAGTTTTAAAGGCGTCTGCCCTCCAAACTGAACAATTACTCCAAATGGTTTTTCTGCATCAATAA
This sequence comes from Actinomycetota bacterium, assembly GCA_023488645.1. Classification (GTDB taxonomy): domain Bacteria; phylum Actinomycetota; class Humimicrobiia; order Humimicrobiales; family Humimicrobiaceae; genus JAMDDL01. The sequence continues at coordinate 4,470 of JAMDDL010000192.1, forward strand.
TATTCATTACATCTTCATAAGTAAGAGGCTCAAAATAAAGTCTGTCGGATGTATCATAATCGGTGCTGACAGTTTCAGGATTGCAGTTTATCATTATTGTCTCATAATTACTTTCATGAAGAGCAAAGGAAGCATGTACACAGCAGTAATCAAATTCTATACCCTGGCCTATTCTGTTTGGACCACTGCCAAGTATGATAATTTTTCTTTTTTCCGATTTTGCTGCTTCGGTAGAAGACTCATATGTTGAATAATAATAAGGAGTATATGCTTCAAATTCCGCAGCACAGGTATCAACAGTTTTAAAAGTTGCATTTATATTAAATTTCTTTCGCAGTTTCCGTATACCATCTTCAGAAACACCGCATAAATATGCTATCTGAACATCGGAGTAACCTAATTTCTTTGCTTCAAGCAGTTTCTCATTATCAAGGTGTTTTAACTGCAACTTCTTAAAACCTTTTTCAAACTCAACAAGATCTTTTATATTATTTAAAAACCAGGGATCTATTTTTGTAAAACTGAAAATCTCCTCAACCGTTTTGCCGGTTTCAAAAGCATATTTTATATAAAATACTCTATCCTGGTTAGGAACTGAAAGCATATACTTTAAATTTTCTTCCTTTAATTTTTCCCTGCCGTCCGCACCAAGTCCATATCTGTCAATTTCAAGGGATCTTATTGATTTTTGCAGTGCCTCCTTGAAAGTTCTGCCGATGGACATGGCTTCACCTACAGATTTCATTCTGGTAGTCAGGCTTATGTCTGTTCCTGGAAATTTTTCAAAAGCCCATCTTGGGAATTTAACCACCACATAATCAATTGATGGTTCAAAACATGCCGGAGTTTTTTTTGTTATATCATTTGGGATTTCATCAAGAGTATATCCTATGGCAAGTTTTGTCGCTATTTTTGCAATGGGAAATCCTGTTGCCTTGGAAGCAAGAGCACTGCTTCTTGAAACTCTTGGATTCATTTCAATTACAGCCATTTTTCCATTTTCGGGATTTATTGCAAATTGTATGTTTGAACCTCCGGTTTCCACCCCGATTTCCCTTATGATTGACAATGCCGAATTTCTCATTAACTGATATTCATAATCAGTCAAAGTTTGAGCCGGGGCAACAGTTATACTGTCTCCGGTATGAACTCCCATAGGGTCAAAATTTTCAATTGAACATACTATTACAACATTATCATTTTTATCTCTCATTACTTCCAGCTCATATTCCTTCCAGCCTGCTACAGATTTTTCCACAAGAACCTGATTTACAGGAGAAAGATTAAGCCCCCTTGTAACTATTGTAATGAATTCTTCTTTGTTGAAAGCAACCCCTCCTCCCAGACCCCCTAAAGTAAAGCTGGGCCTTACCACTAAAGGATAATTTAGCCGCAAAGCAATTTTAAGTGCATCAGCCAGATTGTTTACATAACCGCTTGGAGGCACGTATAATCCAATGTTTTTCATTGCTTCCTTAAAAAGCTCCCTGTCTTCAGCCTTATTAATTACATTTACGTCAGCTCCTATAAGCTCAACACCATACTGGTTAAGAACTCCGGAATCTGCCAGACTGACGGCAATATTTAATCCTGTCTGACCTCCAAGAGTTGGTAAAATGGCATCAGGCCTCTCAGCCTTTATTATTTTTTCAACAAACTCCGGCATAAGGGGCTCGATATATGTTTTATCTGCAAATTCAGGATCCGTCATTATTGTTGCAGGATTGCTGTTTATCAGTATAACCCTGTAGCCTTCGTCCTTTAAAACCTTACATGCCTGTGTACCGGAGTAATCAAATTCACATGCCTGCCCGATGATAATGGGACCTGATCCTATGATCAATATTTTCTTTAAGTCTTTTCTTTTTGGCATAAATTTCAGTAAATATTTTTATTGTATTTTCGTTTTGAATTTTTCCATCATGTTTGTAAATTTTCTGAAAATATATCTTGCATCATGAGGTCCCGGACCTGCTTCCGGGTGATGCTGAACTGAAAATGCATTTAAATCTTCATATTCAATTCCTTCAATTGTTTGGTCATTTAAATTTAAATGTGTTACTTTATATCTAATATTTTTCAGCTTTTTTAAAGATTTTTCATCCACATTAAATCCATGATTTTGGGTTGTAATTTCAACCTGTCCTGTTTCCAGATTTTTTACAGGATGATTGCCGCCGTGGTGTCCGAATTTAAGTTTATATGTCTCTGCCCCCAGTGAAAGAGCTATAAGCTGATGACCAAGGCATATTCCAAAAACCGGTTTTTTGCCAAGCAGTTCAGAAATATTTTTTATGGCATACTTTACGGCTGCAGGATCACCCGGACCATTTGAAAGCAGTACTCCGTCAGGATTTTCACTTAATATCCTGTCTATACCTGTATCTGCAGGAAAAACTTTTATTCTGCACCCTTCATCATTTAAACATCTTAAAATATTAAGTTTTATTCCATAATCAAGGGCAATTACATAATATTTATGATTTTTTATTTTATTGTTGTAATAATAAGGTTTGGTGCATGAAACATTTTTTACAAGATCTCTGCCTATAAGTCCGGGGTAATTATCCAGCTTTTCCTGAAGATAATTTAAGTTAGAATTTTCAGTAGAAATTATTCCATTCATTGCCCCGCTGACTCTTATATGTCTTGTAAGCTCTCTTGTATCTATATCTGAAATTGCAGTAATATTATATCTTTTAAGATATGCATCAAGGCTATTTTTTGCTCTCCAGCTGCTGTAATAATCAATATATTCCTTTACTATAATGCCTGAGAGCTGAATTTTATTTGATTCCACATCTTTATCGTTTACTCCGTAATTTCCGATTTGAGGATAAGTCATTGCAACTATTTGTTCATGATAGGAAGGATCGGTAAGTATTTCCTGATAACCTGTCATAGATGTATTAAATACAACTTCTCCTGTTATCTCGCCTTCACTGCCGAAACTCTTACCCTTAAAAACCGTGCCGTCTTCAAGCATTAAAATTGCTTTCAAAATTATCCCCTGCAATTTCTTTAAGTATTTTATTTAATTTGAAAAACCCACTCTTCCATTAACAATGGTATATCTGATTTCACCTTTCAGTTTTTGTCCTAAAAATGAGCTGTTTTTACTCATTGACATGATATCCTGTGATTTATAAATATTTTCACTTTCAATATCAACAATTGTAATATTTGCAATCCTGCCGGTTTCAATTTTTCCGCATTCAACATTAAGTATTTTTGCCGGATTTAAACTTATCAGGGAAATTATCTTTTCAATTTCAAATTTTTCTTCATATAATAATTTTGTCAGACTTGCCTTAAATAATGTTTCAAGACCAATGGAACCAAAAGAAGCTTCCCTGAAGCTTTTGTTTTTTTCAGATAAAAGATGAGGTGCATGATCACTTGCTATTGCATCTATTGTTCCGTTTTTTAAACCTGCAATTATTGCACGTCTGTCAGATTCACTTCTAATTGGAGGCTTTATCTTAAATTTCGTATCATAATCAATAAGGCAACTGTCATTAAAAAACAGGTGTTCGCATGTTGTATCACATGTAATATTTACACCCTTGCTTTTTGCTTCTGCAATCATTTCAACAGTTTTTTCGCTGCTGACATGAGTAATATGCACTCTTGCACCTGTGGCTTTGGAAAGGATTATATCTCTTGCTGTCATCAGATCTTCGCTTAAGCTTAAAATTCCTTCAAGTCCCAGCATTGCAGAATAATAACCGTCATTAACCTGACCAAAGCTTGAAAAGCTGTAATCCTCTTCATGAAGAATAAACAGGACTTTTAATTGTGTTCCATATTTCATGGCTTCATACATAAGTTTTGCATTCTGAATCCCGTTTCCATCATCAGAAAATGCAATTGCTCCTGATTCTGCCAAGAGTCCCATCTCGCTGATTTTTTCGCCAGCAAGATTTCCCGTAATTGCTGCAACAGGATAAATGTTATAATTTAATTCCTTTGATTTAATAATTACATAATTAATAAGATACGGGTTATCAAGTACGGGTTCCGTGTTGGGCATGCATGCCAGCGCAGTTATTCCTCCTCTTAAAGCAGCTTTTACTCCGCTTTCAATATCTTCCTCATTCCTGTCTCCGGGGTCCCTTAAGTGAACATGCATGTCTATAAAACCGGGACAAACATATAAATCTTTCGCATTTATTTCCCTGCAGCAGAATTCAGCAGGAGGAATAATATTTTCACTTATCTCCTTTATGATTCCATTTAAAATTAAAATATCTCTTTTGGATTTTCCCCCTGTTTGAGGATTTATGATAATGCCTTTTTTTATGATTATATTTTCCGTGTTTTTCAGTTTCAGATTTTCAAACTTCATTAAATATCCTTACTCTTCAATTAATATTAATTAAAGAATATTTTTAAAATAAGATAACTTTTTAGCCAAGTGCATAATATAAGAGCGCCATCCTTACCGCTACGCCGTTTGTAATCTGCGTATTGATTTTAATCCTGTTTTTATCAGATTCACTCATTTCCATAATTTCATTTGAAATTTCAATGTCTCTGTTTACCGGTCCGGGATGCATTACTATTGAATCCTTTTTCATAACACTCATTCTTTCACAATTTAAGGATAAAAATTTATTATATTCCCTGATTGATGGATAAAATTTTCTGTCCTGTCTTTCAAACTGCATTCTCAGCATGTAAAGTACATCAACTTCAGATATGACCTTATCAATATTATCCGTAATTTTTACATCAAAGAAACCGAAGTTTTCAGGTAACAGCATGGAAGGAGCAACCACGGTTACATTCATTCCCATCTTACTGAAAAGTTTGATATCCGAGCGTGCAACTCTGCTGTTTAATATATCTCCCACAATTGCAACTTTTAAGCCGTCAAGCACTTGAAAATTCTTATAAATAGTGTACAGGTCAAGGAGAGCCTGCGTGGGATGTTCATGTTTGCCGTCTCCTGCATTTATGACAGAAGCATCAATATTTTTTGCAAGATAATTAACATAGCCGCTGTCACAATGCCTTATAATAACAAGGTCAATCTTCATTGAATTGATAGTCTTTAAGGTATCAATTTCAGATTCTCCTTTTTTCAAACTGCTGGAGGATACTGAAAAGTTTATAAGATCGGCTGACAGCCTTTTTGCAGCTATTTCAAACGAAACTTTTGTTCTGGTGCTTGACTCAAAAAATAAATTTATTATTGTCTTTCCTCTAAGTGCAGGAACTTTTTTAACATCCCTTTTTAAAATTTCAGCAAAAGAATCGGTTTGTTTTAAAAAATCATATATTTCATCAGTACTGAATTTATCAAGACTTAATATATCTTTTTTTTCTTCCATAAACCTTTTTTATTTTTAAGTATGTTTTTATATTTTTATTTAACTTAAAATTTTAAAATTTCTTTTTTTATCTTTTATATTTATTAAATATTTTGATTAATCCTATATTGCGCATATTGACACTTTATCCTCATTATCGGTTTCCTCAAGTTTTACTTCCACAAATTCATTTAATGAAGTCGGCAGATTTTTACCTACATAGTCTGCTCTGATTGGAAGCTCTCTATGCCCTCTGTCAATTAAAACTACAAGCTGAATGGATTTAGGTCTTCCAAAATCCATTATGGCATCCATCGCAGCCCTGATGGTTCTTCCTGTAAACAAGACATCATCAACAAGTATTATGTCCTTGCCCTTTATTTCAAAAGGAATTTCCGTAATATTTACATCAGATTTAATTTTTTCATTAATGTCGTCTCTGTAAAAGGAAATATCCAGTTTTCCAAGTTTTATTTCCGAATTGTAAAGTTCTTCTATATTTTCCTTTATTCTTTTTGCAAGAGGAACACCTCTTTTGCGAATACCGATAAAGATGATATTTTCACTTCCCTTATTTCTTTCAATTATCTCATGTGAAATTCTTTTAATGATTCTTGCAATATCATCTGAATTCAGTACTGTAGCTTTTTCTCTCATAGTTTCTTATGTTATTTAAAATTTAAGGATTTTATTAAAAATATGCATAAAAAAAATGCCTCCATTTTCAGGAAGGCATAAATTTATATGTAAAACTTTTAAATTGTAATTGTTTTTCATTTACTTTACCTTTTAGCCTCTCCGGACTAATTTAAAGGTGCTTCAATTTTTATTATTTTTTGCTATTAGGTAATATAATAAATTTTATCATATATTTCAACATAAAAATCAAATAATATT
>JAMDDL010000192.1:10794-20119 GCA_023488645.1 Actinomycetota bacterium
AAGTTTCTTATTTTTATTGACTTTTATAGCCAAAGTTATAAAATTTCATTTTAGCTTAAAATCTAAATATAAATCAAAGTCATAATAATTCAACCAGTTAGAAAAGGAGTTCAAAGAAGTGAGTGGAAAATTAAAATTATTTAAAAAGGTATTTTTCATATTATCACTTGTCATAGTAATTGCTTCTTTATTTATTATTCCGCAAATGTTGTATGCAGCAGATGAAGCAACCACCACAACAAGCGAAATTAAACCCGAAGTTAAATTTGATATTACTTATCCTGAACTGAAGGCAAAAGCCGGAGCACAGTTTGAATTTAAAGCTGATGTTTCTTTTACAGGAGAGGAAGAAACAGTATTTAATCTTACTGCAGAAGCTCCGCAGGGATGGTATGTATCTATTCAGCCGGCATATGAACAAACAGAAATTTCAGCAGTTAAACTAATTCCCGGCAAAAAGGAAAGTCTTAAGTTTGTCGCAATTCCCTTAACAAAACAGGAACCTGGAGAATATGACATAAAAATAAAGGCAGCATCCGATACAATTCAGGCTGAAGCAGAGTTTAAAGCTATAATTACAGCAACCTATGAATTAACATTTACTCCAACAAACGGCAGATATGATATGAAAGCAACTTCAGGCAAGGATAATCATTTTGCTGTTCAGTTAAAAAATACAGGTTCTGCTGCAATTGAAAAAATTACGCTGACATCCAGCGGTCCTGACGGCTGGAAGATTAAGTTTAACCCGTCTGAAATAGATAAGCTTGATGCAGATAAGACCAAAGATATTGATGTAACTGTTTTTCCACCTGATAGGACAATAGCCGGTGATTATATGGTAACCTTAAATGTGGCAAGTGAAAACAGCAGTCCGAAAATGGATGTAAGGGTTACTGTTCAAACTCCAACTATCTGGGGCTGGGTTGGTATAGGAATAATAGTTATAGTAATAGTTGGAGTAGGAATTATTTTTGCTAAATTAGGCAGAAGGTAATTTATCAATATTAATATATTTTAACAGGCTTACTATGGATAATTATATTATTAGCACAAAAAATTTAACAAAAAAATACGGCGAAAAGGTTGTCGTTGATGATTTAAATCTGAGTATTCCAAAGGGCGAGATTTATGGTTTGCTCGGTCCAAATGGTGCAGGGAAATCAACGGTAATTCTGATGCTTCTCGGGCTTACAGAACCAAGTTCAGGACAGCTTTCCGTACAAGATTTTAATCCTGTAAAAGATCCTTTAAGAATCAAGAGATTTACAGGTTACCTGCCTGAAAAGGTAGGTTTTTATGAAGATATGACTTCAGCTCAAAACCTTGAATATACTGCCTTGCTTAACAGCATACCTGAAAAAGACATTCCCAAAAAGATTGATGAAGTTCTTTCAATTGTAGGTTTGACTAAAGATAAAAACCGTATAGTTAAGCAATTTTCAAAAGGAATGAAACAAAGGCTTGGCATTGCAGATGTTTTAATAAAGGACCCTGAACTGGTCATATTTGATGAACCAACTGAAGGCCTTGATATTGAAGTTGCAAATCAGATACTTGAAACAATATCGGAACTTAACAAGAAAAAGAAAATTACATTTCTTATTTCTTCACATCAATTAAACCTTGTACAAAAAATCTGTCATAGGGTTGGGATCATGTCAAAAGGAAAATTAATTGGTGAAGGAAATGTTTCTGATCTGAGTAAAAACATATTCGGCGGTTACAAGCATCAGATTGAGCTGGAGGTTATAGGAGATGCGGAAAAAGTTGTCCAGCAAATAAAAACTATCAAGGGAATAAAGTCAGTAATATCTACAGAAAATGTTATACATATCGGAACAGATGAAGATTTAAGACAGGAAATTTCAAGAATGGTAACAAACATAGAAGGAGTTATTTTAACTAAAATGGATATTAAGGATTTCTCTCTCGAAGATGTTTATTTAAACTATTTCAAAGAGGTTTAAAATGAAAAGTATTCTCACAATTTACCGAAAAGAACTTGCTGATTATTTCAGCAGTAAAAAATTTTTAATCCTGCTTGCCCTTGTTTATCTGACAGGACTTACTTCAATTTATGTCTCCATACAAAATATAAGACTTGCCGCACAGTCTTCAACAGATGCATTTGTTTTTCTGAAATTATTTACAACTGCAGGAGATGTTTTGCCGTCATTTCTTTACTTCTTAAGTTTCTTTATCCCCATTATTGGAATTGTATTTGGATTTGATGCAATAAATTCTGAAAGGAATTCAAAGAATCTTAGCAGGCTGCTTTCCCAGCCAATTTACAGAGACAGCATAATAAATGGCAAATTTCTTGCAGGTATTACAACAATGTCGATAATTATCGGAAGTATTGTAATGATAATTGCAGGAATAGGGCTTCGGATAATAGGAGTTCCTCCAACCTCTGAAGAAATACTGCGGCTACTGATTTTTATCTTTATATGTGTTTGCTACGGCACATTCTGGATGGCGCTTTCAATGTTATTTTCAGTAATAATGGATAAGACCGCAACTTCAATTCTTACTTCTGTTGCAATCTGGATATTTTTCTTTTTCTTTATTCAAATTATTGCCAGTGCAATAGCAAATGCAGTCGCTCCTGTAAATGAAGGCGCAACACTTGCAACACAAATCAAAAATTTCAATCTTGATCTTGGAATAAAAAGGATTTCTCCGGCTTACCTGTTTACAGAATCCATCACCATTCTTCTTGTTCCAAGCGGAAGCCAGTTATTTTTAAGGGCAGTAACAACTTCAGATATATCAAAAATGATTTTAAGTCCTCTGTCACTCGGACAAAGCCTTGTGCAGGTATGGCCTCAGATTATTGCAGTTATTGCTCTTGCAATAATTTGTTTTGCAATATCATATATCGTATTCATAAAGCAGGAAATACGGTCAACGTAATTTTTTAAAGATTGTATTTTTCAGATATTTAATCATAAAAGAAGCTGGTATTTAAACTGCCAGCTTCTTTTATGAAAATTATTGGCTAAGTTATATAATCATTAATCCTGTTGAGTAGCAACTTCCTCAATCAGACTTGATCCGGCAGAAACCTTGTCAACGCTGTGGATTGAAGCTCCGAATTGGATAATTAACCTTTCAACTTCCTCAAAGTTAATGGAAAATCCCTCAAGTGTAATCTTAACATTTTCAACCTTCTGATCCATTTCGGTCAGTGAGATATCAACACCGTCTATACCTACCAGATCTGCAAGCTGCGCAGCAAGATCAAGCAAGTTTGGTGTATGAGGTTTTAAAACATCCAGTACAAGCCTTCTGATGCTTGCCAAAAAAATCACTCCCTTATACAAAATAGATAGTTTAAAAAACCTTCAATAAATCTTTCAGATAAAATTATATAATAAACTTTTAAAATATTATATGAAAATTTGCTCTCAAAAACAGCCTGTTGCTAATCGTCTAATAATCGACTATAATTCGTCTATAATGTTTAAACCTAATTACATAATCACCAATAAACTGCTTTCAAATATAAAGAAAATAAGCTCTATGGTTTTGGAACTTAACAATAAAAGATTTTCTAAAGTGGTGCTCTATGAACTTGAAAGAAGTGCCCGGGAAATTTCAACTTATGCCTCAACCAGCATAGAAGGCAATCCTTTACCTCTAACAGATGTAAAACAGATTCTTAAAACCCAACCCCAAAACCTAAGAAACAGCGAACAGGAAGTTATCAATTACAACAAGGCCTTGGAGGAGTTAAATAAAAGTCTACCAAGCGGTTCTAAATCTTTTAACCTTAGTTTGATTATATCTATTCATAAGCAAGTAGTTTATAAATTAATGCCAAAACATCAGTCCGGAAAATTAAGAGAAGAACCGGTCTTTGTAAATGATCCAAAGACACGTAAAACCGTTTATTGGCCGCCGGATGCTAAAGATGTGCCTCAGCTGATGACTGATTTGGTAAATTTTGCGACCGCCAGCAGGGGCACTATTGATCCGCTGATTATCGCTGGTATTTTTCATAAGCAGTTTGTCATTATTCACCCGTTTATGGATGGCAACGGCAGGACAGCTAGACTTTCTACCAAAGTTCTTTTAGCCGACATAGGCCTTAATACTTTTAATCTTTTTAGCTTTGAAAACTACTACAATAAAAATGTTACCAACTATTTCAATAGTGTGGATATTTTAGGAAATTACTACGATATTGCAGACTCAATTGATTTCACTAATTGGCTGGAATACTTTACCGATGGCATAATTGATGAACTTTTTAGAGTCAAAAAACTTCTGCCGGAAGTGTCAGCTGGCCCAGAAACAGAACTGATGGCTTACCATAAAAAGATTTTAAAGTTTATAAATGAAAAGGGCTATATTTCAGACCGTGATTATGCAAAAATAACCAACCGTGCTAAAGCAACCAGAAGCCTTGATTTTAAAAAACTTATAGATATGGGTCTTATTCAAAGAAAAGGGAAGGGAAGAGCAACGTATTATCAGTTGAAAAAAGAACGGTAGGTATGTTTCTTATATCCCGATTGAAGTTAAATACTCTCAAATTAAAAAACCATCCATTCTCAGGTCATTATCAAGCTTCATTAAAAAATATAACTGTAAACAGGGGTATGTAATTAACCTGAGCAAGTATGGTATTTTAAATTTAATATGTCAATGCTATCTGATAAATCATCAGGCAAATCAGCAATCAAATCTATTTCTTTTCCTGTAACGGGATGAGTTAAAACTATTCTTTTTGCATGCAGAAACTGACGGCTAAGCCCTATATCTTTTGCAATTTTCTCAGTTTCCCTGTTTCCATAAGTTTTATCACCAATTACCGGGTGTCCGATAAAAGCCAGATGAACTCTTATCTGATGAGTTCTTCCGGTTTCAGGGTAAACTTCTATTAAGGAACAGCATTTAAACCTGTCCGTAACCTTAAAATCCGTTAGTGATTTTCTTCCGCCTGATACTACGCCCATTTTTTTTCTGTCTTTAAGGGAGCGGCCGATGGGCATATCTATTGTTCCTGCAGCTTCTTTGAAATTACCGTAAACGAGAGCCTCATAAGTTTTTTTTATCTGCCTTTGCCTGAATTTTTCAGATAAAATAGTGTGAGTTTTGTTATCCTTTGCAACCAGTATTATCCCTGAAGTATCCTTGTCAAGCCGGTGAACAATTCCAGCCCTCAAGTTGCCTCCAACTTCTGAAAATTTTTCATTATAGTTAATTAAAGCATTGACAAGCGTGTTTTCATAATGTCCGGGTGCGGGATATATTACCATCCCGGCATCTTTGGAAACAGCCATGAAGTATTCATCTTCATAGATTATATTCAGCCTGATATCCTGCGGTTTAAAATGATAATCAAAAACAGGCAAATTTGTATCTTCAACTTCAATGATTTCATTTCCCTTTAAAATATAGTTTTTTGAAATGACAGTACCTGATGATTTTACTTTACCGATATTTATTAACTTTTGTATCCTGCTTCTGGAAATTTCCAGTCCCCTGTCAAATAAAAACCTGTCAATTCTTTTACCTTTATCTTTGTTATTGATTTCGAAGATTATTTTTTTATGTGACTGCTCCATGACGGAAGTTTAAAAATTTTTTAAAGATTTATACTTTATTTACTTCCTGATGTTTTTCTATAAAAAAATTTCTGATAATAATTATAAACAGAATGACAAATCCCACGACAATGAAACTGTCTGCTCCATTAAATACTGCTGCAAAAAAAGTAAAATAAATAAAATCAGTTACTTCACCGATAAAATACCTGTCAAATAAATTTCCGACTGCTCCTCCGAGAACAAAACCAAGAGCAAGATTGTAAGTAAAGGAGTTCAGGTTTAAACTTATCTTTAAAAATATAATCAATACTACAGCAATCATTGAAATAATTATAAATATATTGGTTTTACTTGGAAAAAGACCAAATGCGGCCCCGGTATTTTTTATATTTGTCAGATATAAAAAACCCGGTATAAGTTTAACCTGTGAATTAACAGGAATAAAATTTATAACCAGATATTTTGTAATCTGATCTGTTATTATGGCAAATACCGCGCATAATCCAAATAGTAAGTCCAGTTTAAATTGTCTGATACTATAACTGAAATGTTTGTTTTTTAATTTGTTATTACTTTCATTCAATTTATTTTATTACCTTAAGTCCTATTTTTATTTTTTCGCTGTCAATTTTAATATCTTTTTCAAATAAACCATCCCTTAAATTAAAATCAAGAATATTGCTTAAGGTTTCCTTTTTAATAAATCCAATATTGCTGTTTATTATCTCCCTTACCCTTTCACTGCTGCCGATGTGAGTTTCAACCAGGTTTTCAATCTCGTAACCTGCTTCTTTTCTTATATTCTGAATATGATGAATAAGTTCCCTTAAGAATCCTTCCTGCATGAGCTCCTGAGAGATTTTCGTGTCAAGCCCTATTATAATTTCTCCATCACTTTCAACACTCATTCCTTCCCTGTCAGCAGCTTCAACCAGTACTTCTTCAGGAAGCAGCTCAATCTTAACTCCGTCACATGAAATATTGATATTCTTATTGTTTCTTACCTTAAGAGCAATCTGAACAGGATTATCCTTTAAAAGAGCTTCCCTGATTTTGGGTACCATTGCACCGTATTTTGAACCAAGAAGCTTCAAATTAGGTTTTATGCTATATGAAACAAGTTCTTCCAGATTTTGCGCAAAACTAATTTTTTTAACATTGAGCTCTTCGGAAATAATATCTTTAAAATGATTTACCGCATTAATTTTTTCATCATCATTTCCGGCATAAATTACAGCATTTTGAAGCGGCTGTCTGATTTTTATACTTATTTTGCTTCTTACCGCCCTTCCGAGGCTTGTTACTTTTCTTGCAATATTCATTTTAAAACTTAAATCTTCATCAATTTGAGATTCATCTGCTTCAGGAAATTTTTCAAGATGTACACTTTCAAATCCTGTATTAATGCTTCCTGTTAAATTTTTGTAAATCTCTTCGCTTATAAAAGGAATATAAGGAGCGCAAAGTTTTGATAATGTTAAAAGGCACTCATATAATGTTTTATAAGCGCTTATCTTATCTTTGTCTTCTTCGCTTTTCCAGAATCTTCTTCTGCTTCTTCTTACATACCAGTTTGAAAGATTGTCAACAAAATCCTGCAGTATCCTGCCGCTGTCAGTTACATTGAATACTTCAAGCAGCTCATCAACCTTTTTAACTGTTATGTTAAGTTCAGATAAAATCCACCTGTCAATTTCACACCTTTCTTTAACAGGCATTTCATAATTTAACGGATTGAATTTATCAATATTTGCATAAATTACAAAAAATGAATAAGTATTCCATAGTGTAAGTAAAAATTTCCTTATAACCTCATCCACACCTTTAATTGAAAAATTTTTAGGCAGCCATGGTGAAACTGAAGTAAAAAGATACCACCTTAGGGCATCTGCTCCCTGCTTGTCTAAAATATCAAATGGTTTTATTACATTACCTTTTGACTTGCTCATTTTTTGTCCATATTCATCATTAATAAGTCCGAGGCATAAAACATTTTTGTAGCATGAATTATTAAACAGCATTGTTGATATCGTCATCAGTGTATAAAACCATCCCCTTGTCTGGTCAATTGCCTCACAAATGAAATCTGCAGGAAAATTTTCCTTAAACAATTCCTGATTTTCAAACGGATAATGATACTGCGCATAAGGCATTGAACCGGAATCAAACCATACATCAATTACTTCCGGAGTTCTTGTCATTTCACTGCCGCATATTTCACATTTCAGTTTTATATTATCAACATAAGGCTTATGCAAATCCAGTTCACCCGGAACATTTACTGCCAGTCTTTGCAGTTCTGCAATGCTTCCTATGCATACCCTGTGTTTATTTTTATCTTCCCAGATTGGCAAAGGAGTGCCCCAATATCTGTCTCTTGTAAGAGCCCAGTCAACATTGTTTTCAAGCCATTTTCCATATCTTCCGTATTTAATATGTTCAGGATACCAGCTAACACCGTCATTTGACTTTATAATTTTTTCCTTTATTGCTGAAGTTTTTATATACCAGCTTTTTTTTGCATAATAAATAAGCCTGCTGTCACATCTCCAGCAGAATGGATATGAGTGAATTACCTTCTGAATATCAAATAAAAGATTTCTTTGTCTGATATCCTCTATTATAAGATTATTTGCTTTTTCAATTGGCACCCTCCCAAATTTCTCAACATTTTCCCTGAAATTACCTTCCTCATCCACCATTTGAACAACAGGCAGTTTATTTTGTCTGCCAATATTCATATCATCTTCACCAAATGCCGGAGCAATATGAACTATACCTGTTCCTTCTGAAGTTGAAACAAAATCTCCATGTACAATCTTAAATGCATTTTTATTACCATCAGTGTAATCATAAACAGGTTCATATTTTTTATTTAAAAGCTCACTGCCCATAAATTTATTTAAAACTTTATATTGTTTATCCTTAAATACGCTGCCTGCCAGGTCTTCATTTAGTATCAGTTTCTCATTTTCAAATTCAGCAGTAATATAATATGCATCCTTATTTACTGCACAAGCTACATTTGAAATTAAAGTCCATGGTGTAGTTGTCCATACAAGCAGGAATTTATCTTTTTCATTCTTAAGAGGAAATTTAACAATTATTGTATAATCCTCCACATCCTTATAGCCCTGTGCTACTTCATGTGAAGATAATGCAGTTCCGCATCTCGGACAGTATGGGACTATCTTATAGCCTTCATATAAAAGATCCATATCCCATATTGTTTTTAAAATCCACCATACAGATTCAATATAATCATTCTTAAAAGTGTAGTAAGCATTATCCATATCAATCCAGAAGGCAATTCTTTCTGTCATTCTTTTCCATTCACCTTCATATTTCATGACACTTTCCCTGCAAAGCCTGTTAAATTTTTCAACTCCAACTTTTTCAATTTCCTTTTTCGAATTAATCCCCAGCATTTTTTCAACTTCTATTTCAACAGGCAAACCATGTGTGTCCCAGCCGCCTTTTCGTGCCACATAGTACCCCTTCATGGTCTTATATCTTGGAAATATATCCTTAAATATTCTTGATAATACATGGTGTACACCTGGAGCTCCGTTGGCTGTTGGAGGTCCTTCATAAAATATAAATCTTTTATTATTTTTAGTAGCTTCAAGTGTTTTTTCAAAAATATTTTCCCTTTTCCAGAAATCAAGGATATTTTCTTCAAGCTCTGCAAAATTTATGTTATTTGCTACTTTTTTAAACATTATTTTTTTAAATCCCCATACAAGAAAAATTAATAAAAAAAA
>JAMDDL010000115.1 GCA_023488645.1 Actinomycetota bacterium
CTTATTTTAAGTTTTTATATTGATTTTTTTAATCCCATAATCAGTACCATTCTTTCGATTTCAAGTAAAAAATTTGAGGTTATTGACACAGGATGGATGGTATCCCAAAAAATTAATTTATATAATCCGGCGGTCATCCAGTTTGCAGCTATACTTATATGTCTTAATATCTTAATGCTTTTTATCAGGCTAACGAGGACAATTAATATAGATTTATGGAACTTGTGGATCTTTTTATTTTCAGGAATTCTTGTATATGAAATAACCGGCATAGTATGGATGGGAATTTTGTTTTCATGTGTTATTGCAACTGTTACTCTGGTTCTGGCAGACATTTATGCCCCATATCTTGAAAGTTATTATGGACTTGCAGGTATTTCAAATCCTCAGGCTCAAACTGTAGTTTGGGCACCAATTACAAATTTTGTAAATTTTATTTTCAATAAAATCCCTTTCATAAAGAGAATACATATTTTTTATGAAGAAATACAATATAAAATGGGACCTGCAGGAGAACCGCTTATTATAGGATTTATTTTAGGTTTTGTAATCGGAGCAATTGCGGAATATAAAAATTTTAGCTTAAGCTTCTGGCACAGTGTGGGTTTTTCTGCCTTATCAGGTATTTACTTATCTGTAATTACAATCCTGATGCCGCGTTCAGTTACTTTATTATATAAAGGACTGATACCAGTCATCAATGATCTCAGAACATTTATTAACAGCAAAATTACAAGAAGAGAAATATATATCGGACTTAACTCCATAATAGTCGCTGGTAACGCCTCAGTTATAGGACTTGCAACAATTATGATTCCTTTAACAGTTTATATTGCTTCGATACTTCCCGGCAATAAAGTTCTGCCAGGTGCTGATCTGGTAATCATTCCGCTTATTCTTGTCTGGGCTGTGGGTCCATCCAGGGGTGATATATTCAGAAGTTTTATATCTGCTTTAATAATAATTCCTGCGGTATTGCTCATTACTACAAATATGACAGGTTTCTTAACCGATTTTCTGACTAAAAAAGAATCGCTTCAGGTAATACAAGGTTATAGCGGTGCTTCAAGTCTTGGAATGGGTGCAAACTTTATTTACTGGATTTTAACTCAAATAATAAAACCAATTCTTAAACTGTTTTTTTAAAAAATATCATTCCTTCCTGAAAATCCTGCTTGTATATTCCAAATACAAATTACTTCTTACAGCTTTTCTGTCACTTTCAAAAAAAATATTCTGGCGTTCCAGTACAAGCCTTATCTTGTTTTCATCTTCCATTACCATGGACCTTACTTTTACAGGACTTACTTTTGTAACCCATAAGTCAAATTCATTGGCAATATAAGGAAAAAAGGAATAAAGCTTAACAATGTCTTCCCAATTAATTACTATATTTTCAACTATACTTATGAAATTAGCTTTGGGATTTTTCCTTAAAAGATATTTTGTCTGATTGATTATTTCATAATTTACTTTTTTTTCAATCCTTCTTAGGTTATATGAAGCAAGCGCCATAAATATACCGTACCCCAGAATAAACGGTACCAGCCATACATAATATTTCTCTAAAAAATTAATCAGATAACTTCCTGTTTTACCTGAAAATAATTCCAGCCATATTTTAGACATTGTTTAATTATGTATATTCCTTGGATTTTAATTTGCAGCTCTTAATTGCTTCAAGAGGTTATCATAATCGCCATGAGAAAAAACGATCACTAGTTATGGAGGTCATAATGTATCGATATCCAGTGGTTTGGTTTTTCCATTCTTGTGTGCTGCAAGAGCCTCATCAGCAAGTCTATCCAAGATATCCTCTGACCCTGCAAAAGCCTTCTCCCATCTTCCTTCTGCTTCGAGTTCTTCTAGCACCCACTTCGCTAAGGCATTCTGCTCAACCTCCGGAAGCCTTGATGCTTCTTTAAATGCTCTTTCCAAAAGCTTCGTCATATTTCACCTCTCTCTTACTATGTTTTACATTTTACCACAAGAGGTTGTAATACAGAACAGTTTAAATCTATTTATCCCTATCAGCTTTTTTTAAATAATCAACAACTGCTTTTACATTATCCCTATATGTTCCATCAGGTACAAATTTCTTTTCAAAGAAAGCTCCTCCTATTGTAAAGCCCCAAACTTTCTGATCTATTGTTGCCTGTAACCTTTCCCAGTTGTTAATGGAACCTGCTGATACAATGGAAGATTTGATTTCACTGACACAGGATTTTATCAATGCATCAATTTTATCTGCATATTTATATCTGTAAAGAAGAAGGTCAAATCCATCAGCACCTTCTTTAACAAGTCTTTTGCCTTGTGCAACTATTTCATCAATTGAACCGTCAAGTATTGAAGGCCTGTCATAAATTTTACCTAAAAATGGAAAATAATTTATTTTCTTCTTTGAGCCCTTGCCTACTATGTCCCATATAGATGGATAATAAATGGTACCCATAAGATAATCAAAGCCCATATCTATAGACTGCTGGGCTGGACCTAAGATTTTATCTTCATCATATTCAACAACTTCAAGAAATGACTTAAAGCCTGCTTTATGGATTCTGTTGTTTAACTCCTGCATTTTTTGAAGCGGAAGACCCAGTTCTTTAAAGCCGAAAAAATCAACAGGAAGATCCTTTACCTGTTCAAAATAATTAAGAGCATCAGGTACTGTCGTGTCATTTAATGTAAACATTAAAATAAGTTTTGGAACCATTCTTTTTTCTCCTTTGCAGGTTAAATTATCTTCTTAATATAAATTTTCTTTTAAATTATTTATGTAAATTTCATATCCCTGGTTTTTTTATATGCATCTACAAATTGCAGATACCTGGTTTCGTATTTCTTAAATTTTTCCATATCGGGTTTATATTCTTTTTTAATTTTAACCCAAGCATTTATAGTATCGATAATTGAATTAAAATCGCCTGTTCCATATCCTGCAAGCACTGCAGCAGACATACATCCGGCTTCATCAGTATCAAGTTTCTGTATAATTTTCCCGGAAATATCAGCTTTAAATTGAAGCCATGTTTCCGAACGCGCACCGCCACCAGTAACTCTGATTGTCTCAATCTTTATTCCTGATTCCTGAATTTTTTCCAGATTCAGCCTTAAATCAAAAGTTATACCTTCTATTATGCCTCTTATGATATCCTCTTTTTTTGTTCTTAAAGTTAACCCTAAGATGGTTCCGGAAGTAAAAGGATTTTTCCAGGGAGTTTGAGCGCCTTCAAAATAAGGCAAAAATAGGACAGGAAAATTGGAATTGTTTGCGCTATCCATTATCAAGTCATAAACCTCGATATTCTGTTCCCTGGCTTTAATTTTCTCTTCATATCCAAAGTTATCCCTGTACCATTTAAATATAACTCCCCCGTTAAAATTAAGAGACAGGCAGATATATAAATTCTTTAAAACATGGGTGTTAAAAGAATAACCTTCATCCATCATTTTCTTACTGAATTTTGGTTTGTTAAAACAAACCTGCATTACTTCCATAGTCCCGGTGCCTAGTGATACCATACCGTTTTCAGTTACACCTGCACCTAAAGCAGCGCATGACTGGTCAAACCCGCCTGTAATTATTTTTATTTTATTTTTAAATCCTAGCTCATCCAAGAGGTGGTTTGATACTTCACCAACAGGTGTTCCTGAAGGATGGACATCCGGAAATTTAGAAATATCTACTTCCACTTTTTTTATTATATTTTCCGACCATTTGTTCTCTATTATATCAAAAGCAAGTGTTCTGCAAGCAACTGAATAATCTGTTGAAGGTTCGGCTCCCAATTTATAAAATATAAAGTCTTCCCAGCATAAAAATTTATAAGTATTTTCATAAACATCAGGCAGTTTGTTTTTAAACCATAAAATCCTGTTTAATGTATATAAATTATCCGGGGGCATCCCGGTAATTCTATAAACCTGCTCCGCTCCTATTAAATTATTGATACATTCATTTTCCTTATCACCTCTTTTATCCATAGACATTATGGTGTTATATAAAACATTGCCATTTTTATCTATAGGTAAAGCTTCATCTCCTGAAACAGAGATACTTAGTGCAGTAATCGGATCTTTTTTAATTTTTTCAAAAGAATTTAACTCAATCAGATTTTTCTTTAGATTTTCCCAAACTAAATT
>JAMDDL010000179.1 GCA_023488645.1 Actinomycetota bacterium
CATTTAAGGATGCCTTATGAATTTGCTCTACCTGATTTTCCCTTAAAATTCTTAAGGGTTCAAAATTTCTTGTAAAACCTTTTTGCATTTTAAACTCTCCTTGTTTAATAAAAATTACTTAAATCCCCAGCAGTCTTTTAGCAACCTTTACTCCGTCAGGCGCGGTTGCACCATAACCGTCTGCGCCAATTGAGTCGGCAAACTCCTGATTTATGGGGCTTCCTCCAACTATTACCTTTACTTTATCTCTTAGTCCTTCTTTTTTAAGTGTCTCTATTATGTTTTTCTGTTCCATTGCTGTAGTGGTAAGAAGTGCGCTCATGGCAAGTATGTCAGGTTTGTTTTCTCTTACTGCCTTAAGGAAATCCTCACTTTTTACATTTATGCCAAGATCAATTACCTCAAATCCTGCAGCATAAAGAAGGGTTGATACCATGCCTTTGCCTATGGAGTGAATATCACCAAATACTGTGCCTATTACTACTTTTCCAAGAGATTTTGAGGATTTTCCCTGGCTTGCTATTTCCTTAGATATTACAGGAAGGGCTTTTTTTAATACTTCTGCAGCACATACCAGATCTGGAAGAAATAGCTCTCCTTTTGCGAAAGCATCTCCTATGTCTCTTATGGCATCAGTTAGGGCTTTTGCTGCCTCAAGGGGATCAACTCCTGCCTCTACTGCTTTTTTTGCTGCCTGCTCTGCTTTGTCAATATCAAATTCAAGTACTACGTTGCGCAGATCCTCCAATGCTTTTTCTGACAATTGAATACCTCCTTCTTTCAAAGATTATAATATGATAAGATTTATTTTTTTGATCTGTCTTTTTAACAATTCGATAAATTACATTAAATCTCAAAGAGCCAGCTTATAATGTTAGTATTTCCATTGTCGTGATTAAAAACAAATTATTAAATCAGGCTGGGTGTTGAGAAAACCTTTTGAAGGCTGAGTGGGCAAGGTTCCTCTCTTCAGAGAGGAGAGCGAAGCCTGAAATCAGAGCAAACTTTGACTCGCTGGGGCAAAGCTTGCGTGTTTTCGAAATACCCAGCCGTCGATACTTGCAGCCTTATTTTTGTCTTGATCACGAAATTGGAAATGCTTCCGCTTATAACTGTAAATCCATCTTATAAATAGCTCATTTTAACTAATTGTTTAATAAAATTCAATTAACCTTCTTTTGCAAAAGCAACACTTTCGCGTTCAATAATAGTAGTTGGAATTATTATTTTTTTTTCTTTAATTTCCTTTCCTTCAATAATATCAAGAAGTAAATTCATCGCAATTGTTCCCATCAATTTTTTAGGCTGCTTCATGGTGGTCAGAAGAGGATCAGTAAACTGACTGAATATTATGTTATCAAATCCCATAACTGAAACATCCCTTGGAATCTTAAAACCTTCATCCTTTAATGCCCGCAGTAATCCGAAGGCAAATACATCGGCAACAGTAAGAAATGCTGTAGGAATTTTGCCTTTTTTTAAAAAATTTCTTACTGCATCATAAGTTGAAGTAGTTTCATGAAGCCTCATTTCAGGACTGATCAGCACAAGGTCAGGATCAAATTTTAAATTATTTTTTTTAAGTCCGCTTAAATACCCTTCATAACGTTTTTTCACTGTAGTCTGTTTATCATAAGTAAATGTTATATAGCCTATTTTTCTATGACCGAATTTATAAAGATAATCAACACAGCATTCAGAAGCAGCGATATTGTCTGTTACAACTGTAGGAATATCGCTTTCTCCCAGATCCTTATCAAGCGCCACAACGGGAATATTTTTATCATAAATTTTCTTAATAAGCTTATAATTGTCAAATCCTGAAAAATAAATAAAACCATCAATAAATGAATCAAGCAAAATATTTGTAATTCTTTCCTCTTCGCCTAAGTCAAAAGAGGTGCATCCAAGTATCAAAGTATATTTTCTGTTTCGGGCAATTTCTTCCATTCCATTAATTACCTGGGAAAAAAATGAGGAACTTATATCTGGAACAATTACTGCAACTGTACGTGTACTTCGTGTTCTTAATCCTCTTGCTATTATATTTGGCCTGTAATCCAGTTTTTTAATTGCATTAATTACTTTTTCTTTTGTATCTGAAGTTACAAATCTGGTTTTATTGATTACATTCGATACAGTAGAAATCGCAACATCTGCTTCCTGTGCGATATCTTTAATTGAGACATTAACTGCCTTTTTCTTCCTTGAATATGTCATTTTTATAATTACATTAATAAAAATATAAAAAATTGCAAAATATCCAAGCCAAAAAATCGTTTTTTAGTAACTATGAGAATTATATTACAAATATTTGAAAACAAAAACGTTTTTTAAAAATTTTTAAATAGCTTTAATTCATTGAATTGGTTGGGATTCCAAGAGCAGTAAGTAACTGGATTACATAAATTAAAATTTGTTTTAAAAAATAAAATAGTTATAATCTGAAAATTATGATTGATAAAAAAGCATATAAATACCCAAGATTAGTAATAGGCGGAATATCAAGCGGCTGCTGTAAGACGACCGTGAGTATAGGCTTAATCGGAGCATTAAGAAAAAGAAATATAAAAGTCCAGCCTTATAAAACCGGACCGGATTATATAGATACCGCATATCTTACATGTGCTGCCGCAAAAGACGCATATAATTTGGATTTATGGTTAATGGGGAAAAATAATGTGGACTATACTTTTTTTGAAAAGTCTTCAAATGCGGATATTTCGGTAATAGAAGGGGTAATGGGGCTTTTTGACGGCGGAGATTGCAGCACTGCTGAAATGGCAAGATTATTTGATGCACCGGTAATATTATGTATAGATTGTGAAAAAACCGGAGAATCGGTATGCGCTGTTATTGAGGGATTTTTAAATTTTGATAAAAACCTCAATATAGCCGGTTTAATACTTGCTAAAGTTTTAGGAATAGGACATTATAAACTTTTAAAAGAAGCCATCAAAAAAAGATTAAGAATAAAAGTTCTTGGCTATCTCGTTAATGATGAAAAATTAAAAGTTAAAGAGAGGCATCTTGGTCTTACTACTGTTTTTGAAAAAAATAATCCGGAGATTTTTATTGATAATGCCATAAAACAGGCAGAAGAATATTTTGATATTGAAGAAATACTTAAAATTGCTTATAAAGCTCCGGATTATAATTACGACAACAGCTTTTCTCCGTTTGATACTGCGTGCTTATGCAACGATTATAAATTAAAAATTGTATATTCTTTTGATGATGCTTTTAATTTTTTTTACAAGCAGAATATTGATATTCTAAAAATGACGGGAGCAGAATGCAAACCTTTCAGTCCTTTGAAAGATAATTGTCTGGATAAGGATATTGATTTATTGATTCTGTGGGGAGGTTTTCCTGAAATATTTGCAAAACAATTATCGGATAATGAATCATTGAAAAAGGCTATTGTAAAACTTTACAGGCAGGGACTGCCAATATATGCGGAATATGGGGGAAAATCATTGCAGAAAAAGATGAAAAAGAAGGATTGTTGCACTGTGAAATTGACCTTGACTATGTCGAACAAATCAGAAATCAGCTTCCAGTCTTAAAATACAGTCGTGATGAAGCATATAAGCCGGAAAATCCATAAAAATATCAGGGATAATTTTTGTAGGGCTAATAATATTGGGAATTTTTGGGTTATTGACTATGAACTTATTTTTTAGTTAATATGGTTTTTCTTAAGTTCCACCGGTGCAGTAAACATCAAATCCGGAGTGTCTCTATGGTAAAATAAATGCTATCATAGTCACAGTGGATATTTCTTAATCACCTTATAGTCTTCTATAAATGCAATAATTCTCATATGAGAGCCACATTAGGACATATAAGTGGATCTACTTCATAAATTTTTTTAATAAATCATTTATTTAATTAGTTTTTTTCTTTCTACAACATAACTTTCAATATATTTCATTGATCCTGCAAACTCATTTGCAGTGTACTGAAATGACGGCTGATTAACAAAATCAACATCTTTTATGCCATGAGCATCATAACCTGCTTGGAAGTAAGGTATTCCTAAAAGTTTTTCCATTATTTGTTTGGGCACTTCTTCTTCCCAACTGCATGTAACATCTTTTTCCCTATACAGCTTATTGAAATCAAAAATCATTTCAG
>JAMDDL010000208.1 GCA_023488645.1 Actinomycetota bacterium
TCAATAAATGTTTGGGCAGCACCCAAAGCAGCAATATTGTCACCCAGTCCGGTTTTTTCAATCCTGACTCTTTTTGAAATAAATTCCAGAGCTCTCATTTTTACCGTTCTTTTTATGGCATCTAAAATAATATCCCCACATTCAAGAATACCGCCCCATAAAACCACAAGGTCAGAGCCAAAAAGATTTAAAGCTGCTGCTATTGCAATTCCTATATATTCACCAGTTCTATTCATAAGATAATAAGCATATTTGTCACCTTCATTTGCTGCTTTTGAAATAATTTCCATTGAAAGGTTGTCAAAATTATTATTTATTTCTTTTGAAATGGAGGTAATTATACCGTTTTCAATCCCTTCCCTTGCTCTCTTGAGTATTCCTGGACCGGAAGCAATAGCTTCCAGGCAACCTTTATTCCCACAATTACAAAGCGGCCCATCTTCAGAAACAGTTATATGTCCTAACTCTCCCGCAAGTCCCATACTCCCTCTATATATTTTGCCATCAATAAATGCACCCATGCCAATGCCCTTACCGATACTTATGAAAATAAAATTATCATGATCTTTTGCTATACCAAACCTCTTTTCAGCAACTGCCGCACATCTGACACTATCATCAATACAAACAGGAAGGTTGAATTCTTTTTCCATTATGCTTCTTATCGGATAATTTTCCCATCCAGGTATATTCGGACAGAAAATGCTGACACCTTCATATGAATTAATAATGCCTGAAATTGACATCCCGATTCCAAAAAGCTTTTCTTTGGAAATTTTTGATGAATCTATCATTTCGTTTGCAACTGAAATAACCCTGTTCAAAACAGCTTCCTTGCCTTCTTTTGCCTTTGTCTTTATTTTAAGATAGTGAATTATATTTCCTGACAAATCTGTTAATATCCCACGCGTGTTTGTCCCACCAACATCAATTCCTATAATATATCCCAGTTCATTGTTTATCATATACAGTTTAGGTTTTCTTCCTCCTGAAGAACTGCCGTCGCCAATTTCCTTTATTATGTTATCTTTTTCTTTAAATTGATTTATAAGAATGCTTACCGTAGTAATATTAATCCCAAGTTCTTTTGCAATTTGCTGTTTGGTAATCAAGCCTTTATTTCTTATCAAATCTAAAATTTTTAACTTCAGGGCTTTCTTATTATAAAATCTGCCTTCAAAAGAACCCTGGTCAATTTCATCAGACATAATAATTTATTTGCCTTCCTGTTTTTTTAATTTTTCCTGAGCTTTTTTATGATATGCTTTAGCTATTTTTAAGATTTCTTCAGCCTGATCCTTTGGAATAACAGGATCAATATTCTCCTGAAGTATCTTTTTTGCTTCTTCAACAGCAAGATCTCTCATGCTTTTTGCTCCCATTAACTGCCATGTATTCCATGAATCCCTATTGGTAATTTTAGGAATCCAGTTGTTTTTTCTGACATACTCGGAAGTTTCTTTATAGTTCAGAAAATGCCCACCGTGACCCGTTTTCCTCAACAAATCAACTGACAGGGAAAAGTCATTAAC
This sequence comes from Actinomycetota bacterium, assembly GCA_023488645.1. GTDB lineage: Bacteria > Actinomycetota > Humimicrobiia > Humimicrobiales > Humimicrobiaceae > JAMDDL01. Next base: position 1,533 of record JAMDDL010000208.1, read on the forward strand.
CTCTACACCTTTTAACATCCTATATGTTGCACCCATAATTTCATTATCGATTACTACCTGCTCATAACTTGCAAGCATCATCATCTCCATCAACCCAAAAGAAAGGTGGATAAAGTTTGTTCCTGCAAGAGCATTGCTTAAAACCTGCATTGCTCTTTCATACCCTGCCTGTGCATCAGATATTTTTGCATCTATTCCGGTTCCACCCTGAAATGGAAGATTGTAATGATGGGAAACTTGTGCAGTACAGCAATGAAGCAGATTGGTTTCCGGAGCAGCTCCCGAATAACCCCCGCTTGTCATATCCATCAATCCTGATGCTATGGAATATATGCATGGGGTTCCAGGTTTAATAAGCTGAGCAAGCACAATTCCAGCAAGAACATTTGCATTTTGTTCCACAAGGCAGCCAGCTATAGGTGCAGGAGTAGTGCCGCCCGGCATTGCATCTACTTCAATATAAACCGGAATATTATTCTTGGCACATTCAATTATTACTTCACTGTTTATCTTTTCATGTTTTAATGGACTTACCATGCATACTACTTCTGTAAACATTGGATTTTTCCTAACGGCATCTTCACTTCCCTGAAAAACTGCAGCCATCTTCAACTGTTCAAGAACTCCATCAGCGCCAGTTTGTGACTGAGAATAATAATTTCTTGAAGTATATGGAAATGCTCCTGCAAATAACAACCTGTCTACGCCATATTCTTCAATATCTGAGGGTATGACTATTGCGTGCATTATATGCAGGTTTTCCATTTTATTCTGAAGAAGAGTAAGCTTGATTAAATCATCAAAAACAGCCGGCCTGTAATTTCCATCAAGGTCAAAAACATTAAGCGCAGATGAACCTCCGATTGTATATACCCTTTCAGGATCAACCTTTATATCAGTATCTTCAGTTTTTCCATGAAGCGTAAAGGTAGAAGGAGCACTCGAAAGACCTTTTCTTAACAAATCCTCTCCAATTTTCACAATCTTATTCTTGAAATCAACTTCTGCGCCAAAATCTCTAAAAATTTCAAGCGCAGGTCCATACTCCATCTTTACGCCAATCTCACTCAGTATTTCAACAGTTGCTAAATGAATTGCTTTCAAATCATCTTCTGATAAGAATTTAAGCATTCCGCCTTTAAGGCCTCTGATAGGCATTTTTCCTCCCGACTTTCTAAAAAATATTTTTTATTATCTTATAAAACTTTTTATTTTTATAGTTCGTTGTTCTTTATTTTTATCAAAATTACTCATCACGGTTACATCAGCAATACTTTTTAAATACAACGACCTGCAGGTGACGACTCCCACTTGGTTATAATTAAAGTAAATTATAAATAATTAAACCCATCTTTTGCTGTTTTTCAAGTATAACTATTCTTTCATCAGCTTTTCAGCAAGTTTAACTGCGTCAACTGCATTGTCTGCATAACCGTCAGCTCCAATTTTATCTGCATGCTCCTGTGTAACAGGAGCACCGCCAACCATCACTTTTATCTTATTTCTCATACCTCTTTTTTTAAGCTCTTCAATAACCAAACCCTGATAAGGCATTGTAATCGGCAGCAGGGCAGACATGGCAAGAATATCAGCTTTTTTTTCAATTATATTGCTGATAAATACTTCAGAACTTGCATCAATTCCAACATCAGTAACATCAAAACCTTTTGCAGCCAGAAGTGCTGCAACTATTGATTTGCCAATCTCATGAATGTCACCTTTTACAGTTCCGATTACTATTTTACCCTGAGATTTTCTTTCAACACCGCTTTTATCAATTTCTTCTTCCAAAATATCAAGCGCTTTTTTCATTGCGTTTGCGCTTCTCATAAGATCCGGAAGGAAATACTCCTTTCTGCCGAATTTTTCACCTACAAGTTCGATTGCCGGAATTAATGAAGAATTGATAACTTCCAAAGGATTAACCTGTTCCGTAATTACTTTTTGAGCAAGTGCGGCAGTCAGTTCAAAATCTCCTGAAAGAACATTATTGTAAAGTTCTTTCTTTATATCTTCAATACTCATTTAATACACTCTCTTTCTTATCTTTCATAAATATTAGTTATTTATTCTTATTTTATTTTTACAATTTTTTTTAATTCTTAAGATTTTATAAATTTCCAAACTTAAAAATCAGAAAACAATATTTATGATAAATCTGAAAAATTTTTTCCAATTCCTATTTAAAATTATATATTTACCGGATAGCTGCCGTATTTCCTGATTGAATTATAAAATGCTTCTATATTTTCAAAAGGAGTATCCAGTTGAATGTTATGAGTCGGTGCTATCAAAAATCCTCCGCCTGGAGCACACGTTTTAATTCTTTCTTTTATTTCATTTTCAACATCCTGAGGAGTTCCAAAGGGCAAAGTTTTCTGGGTTGAAACCGTAGCCCAAAGGGAAATTCTGCTTCCATATCTTTTTTTAATAAAAGCAGGATCCATGGATTCAGGCTGAACCGGGTTAAGCAAGTCAACGCCGACTTCAATTAAATCATCTATAATAGGTTCAATATAGCCGTCACTATGAAAAGCAACTTTTACATTTTTATTTTTCTTTTTTAA
>JAMDDL010000026.1 GCA_023488645.1 Actinomycetota bacterium
ATACATAATAAAAGCATTCTTTTTTTTAACAGATGCTTCTACCTTATATCCTTCAAGTGAAATCCTTTTCTTAATAATTCTGGAAAGCTCTTCAAAATCACTAAAATCAATTCCAAGATTATCAAAATCCAGATCTTCTGAAAATCTCTTATTGCCATATATTAATCTTAGTGCCGTGCCACCCATAAACACAAGCTTAGAGGAAAAAGTCGAATTGAATATAATGTCAAGAATCTTATATTGGAAATATTCTCTTAATATATTTTTTTTAAAAGATCTTAAGTTTTCAGGATAAAATGATTCAATTTGTTCAAGTTCAAGCATTATTCACATGCTCCCATAATATTTTTGATCTTTTTGATAATCCCCTGTTATTAATAATCTTTAAATATTCTTCAAATTTTTTCTTATTTATGACTTCCTTAAACTCTTCAGCATTAATTCTTATTGATTCTATATCGATGTCATTATCAAAATCAGATCTGTAATAAAGAAAATCAAGGACTGCTTTTTCAGGACATGCAATTTTATAATATTTGTCCTTATTTTTTATGATATTATATCCAAAAAAAGCATTTGCCCTTATATTTCTATAACTGAATGTTCCTATATCTGTACTAAAACTATAAGTTCGCCTTGTTGAAACTGAGGTAACAATATAAACACTTTCAGGGATAAGGTTATAATATGAAAGTGCCATTTCAAGAGAAACATATGATGGCGCATAAATTCTGTTTGCTATCTCAAATAATACTACGTCATTAATTTCTAAATCAGAAAAAATATAATGGTTCTTTATAATTTTCTTTATATAACCTTTTTCTTGCCATTCATTAAGTCTTGAGCGGCCAAAATCAGGATCTATTTTTTTAATATCATTTAGAGTAAATAAAGTGAAATTTTTTAAATTTTCTCTCAATTGTAAATAACGCATCTTTAATTTTATTTCTTAAAAATACTAATAATAGTACTAATACGAAACATAATTTATTATATAATAGGATTAGGCAAATTTCAATATTTAAAAGGAATCACCGAAATCATATTCACAACTATTAAAAATACTTACCCGACTTAAAAATCATTTTTTAAATCAAAATCAAAAAACCTTTTATTGTAATCCAATTTAAAGTTATAATTTAGAAGACTTTTAAAATAATTATTATCTTTTTATAAGCAGGAGGAAAAATGATTGAGCTAAAAAATGTAAAAAATTATTTGGCACCACTCCCTGTTATACTGGTAACTACAAGACTTCAGGAAAATAATATAAAAAAGGATAATATAATTGCTATATCATGGGCAGGTATCTGTGATCATGCCCCTCATCTGATAAATATAAATATCGCAAAAGGGAGGTATTCCGGAAAGATTATCAAGCTTACTCGGGAATTCGGAATATGCATACCTTCTTCAAAATATCTAAAAGAAATAGACCTGTGCGGAACTACTCATGGAAATAAAGTCAACAAATTTGAGCTTACAAAATTTACCCCTTTTGAGGCAAAATCCATAAATGTGCCGCTTATAAAGGAATGTCCTATTAATATGGAATGTACACTTGAGGATGTAATATCTTTCGAATCGCACGATATGCTGATAGGCAAAATAGTAAAAACTTATGTTGATGAAAATTATATTGATGAAAAAGGAAATCCGGACTTTGCAAAGCTTGAAATTCTTGCCTATTTAAATGATGAATACTGGACTTTAGGCAAAAAAATTGAAGACTTGTTTTTTACAAAGAAAAAATAATTACAGTATTATAGTTGCTCATAAACAATTTTTAACTATAAATACAATATTTTTACTATGGAATAAATAATAATATTAACATGACTGGAGGGGTTAAAATGAAAAAAACATTTATATTTATCGCAGTAATTTTAATTTCCATGTTCTGTTTTGCATCACCTGTCTTTGCCTTCACTGCAAAAAGCGGTGAAAATCTTAATATTACTGAGACTGTAAATGATGATGTTTATTCCTTTGGAAATAATATTACCTTAACAGGTAATATTAACGGTGATCTCATTACGGCAGGCGGTCAGATAATAGTAAACGGTAATGTTGCAGCTGACCTTACTGCTGCAGGCGGTCAGATAACAGTGAACGGCAATGTAAATGACGATATAAGAATTGCCGGTGGAATGATTACCATAAACAATAAGGTAACAGGGGATGCTGTAATTGCCGGTGGTCAGATTAATATTACAAAAAATACGGTAATTAATGGTGATTTGATTGTTACAGGAGGAAAAATTATTGTCGAAGGCGAGGTTAAGGGCAAAGTTGAAATTAACGGAGGTCAGGTAGATTTTGCAGGAAAATCAGAAAAGGATGTCAACATAAATGCAGCAGACATAACAATTCTAAGCAGCGCAGTAATTAATGGAAACCTTAATTATACTTCTGAAAACCAGGCTAAAATTGCCGAAGGTTCCAAAATCAGCGGTAAAACCAACTGGACAAAAGTAGTTCCTCAAAAGGTCAGTCCCAAAATATCACAGAAAGCAAGAGGAGGAGGAATTTTTGGTATTTTTGCCACCACCTGGATTGGAAGTAAGATATTTAATTTTGTAAATATGTTTATTTTAGGAATCCTTTTAATTCTTGCCATTCCGAAAGTATTCAAGAAATTTAATGGGAGAATGAAATCCAGCTTTGGAATTTGCACAGGTGCAGGAGCAATAGGACTTTTTGGCATTCCCATTGCTGTGCTCATTTTAGGCATTATCGGAGTTATTCTTTTATTTACCGTAATAGGAAGTGCTGTCGGATTTTCCTTATTCATAATTAACACACTGATATTAATCCTGTATATAGTGCTTGTTTATTTCAGCAGCATCTTTCTTTCATTCTTTATTGGAAACCTTATTTTTTCCAGAAGCGGCATGAATCTGGATAAATATGGATGGAAAGTACTTACCTATCTTGTAGGATTAGCCATCATTTCAGTTATTTGCGCAATTCCATTTATCGGTTGGATTGTAAATTTTGCTGCGATACTGTTTGGTTTTGGCGGAATAATAATGATCATCTGGGACTGGCTGTTTTCATTTAAAAAGGCAAAATAAAATATTTACAGTTAAAAATTACAGATTTTGATAAGGAAAATGTTAAATAGTTAAAAACCTGAGATTTTTGTAAAAAATTTTTATAGATAATTTCACTCATTAATAAATTTAGTTCAGATATTAAAAGACAACAGCCCGCAAGTATTTCTGCATGGCTGTTGTCTTAAAAAATAGAAATCTATCTTTAAAATGAAGTAGAAATTTAGTCTGCCGTAATAGCTTCGGACGGGCAGCTTTCTGCGGCTTCCTGGATACATTCCTCATCATATTCGTCGTAGTCGCTTTTGATTAACTCTGCAATATCCTTGTCTTCGTTCATCTTAAAAATATCAGGACAGGTTTCTTCACAAAGCCCGCAACCTGTGCAGAGATCCTCATCAATTCTTACTTCCATTTAATTCCTTTCGTTTTTTTAATAAAAAGCCCAAACAAGCTTAAGGCTTAATTTATATGTAATATACAAAATTTTTTAAAGCAATTCAAATATTTTAATTAAAAATAATTTTTTTACAAAATAACTTTATTTAAATTTAAAAACCAATAAAATATTTAAAGATATTTATATTTAAAATCAGGAAATAAAGCGAATTAACAAGAACTTAAAAATATATTAAAAATTTTGAAATATTTTAAAAAAGCAGAAAGGAATAAATTGAGTAAAATCATAGAAATAATATTTAATGAAAATGTTATTGAAGCAACATTAAATGAATCAAAAACAGCAAAAAAACTTTTAAAAATCCTTCCTGTAAAATCAAAAATTAATTTGTGGGGAAATGAAGTATATTTTGAGATTCCGATGACAGCAGATATTGAAAACGGCAAAGAGCTGATGGAAGTAGGAAATATTGCCTTCTGGCCTCCAGGGAATGCTTTCTGCATATTTTTTGGACCAACCCCCATTGGGGACGGTAAAAAGCCAAGAGCAGCGAGTTCGGTAACTGTGATTGGAAAAATCACCGGAGAAAATGGAATAGATAAGATCAGGAAGATAAAACCAGAAGATTCCATTGAATTAAGATTGAAAAAATAATTTATGAAATTAATTTTTTTATAACATGCTATATTTAAAAATAAATATATAAAATAAATATAAAATAACTAAAAGACTAATAAGGTATGGATAAAGAAAGTACCGGAAGTTTGTCTACAGCAGAAGCCCAAAAAAAATTTCGGGAATTTGGTCCCAACCTGATTTTTAAATCATCAAAAATAAGCTTTTTTGCCATAGCCAGGCATGAAGTTACCGAGCCTATGATAATTCTTTTGCTGATAGTAGGAATTGTGTACAGCATCTGGGGCAAAATTGAAGATGCGGTTACTATTTTTATAGTTATTTTCCTGCTGATCATGGCAGAAGTTTATAATGAGTTCAGGGCAAAGAAGGCAATTGCTTCTCTGGAAAAAATTGCAATGCCTAAAACAAAAGTTTTAAGAGATGAAAACATTACAGAAATTGATCCGGAAAACGTAGTACCGGGAGATATTTTGATTCTGACTGCCGGCACAAAAATTGCTGCTGATGCAAAAGTGCAAAAATCATTAAATTTACAGGTTGAAGAATCAATGCTTACCGGTGAATCATTCCCTGTGGAAAAAAATGAAAATGATGAAATCTTCGCCGGAACATTTGTTGTTTCCGGTGAAGGACAGGCAATGGTACAAATTACAGGTAAAAATACAAAACTTGGCATTATAGCGGCTCAACTCAAAGAAGTAAAACCTCCGAAGACTGCTTTGCAGATGGCTATGAAATCTCTCGCTTTAAAACTGGTTTATCTTGCAGTATTTTTCTCTGTTCTTATTCCGGTTTTAGGAATATTGCGGGGGCAGGATTTAAAAACCATGATTTTAACAGGACTTTCCCTTTCATTTGCCACGATACCTGAAGAACTTCCGATTATTATCACCATGGTTTTAGGTTTGGGTGCCTACACTCTTTCCAAAAATAATTTTCTTGTTAAAAAAATTAAAGCTGCAGAAACACTGGGAAATGCTACAGTAATTGTTTCTGATAAAACAGGTACAATTACGGAAAGTCAAATGAAGATTGTTTCAATGTATCCTGATAATGAAGAGGAAATTATAAAAAACGCAGTCAATACCATTTCGAAATATTCAGAATCGCCAATGGAAAATGAGATCAAAAAAAGAGCTGAGAAGTTGAAAATTACAAATATGGTGCAGGAAGCAGTGCGTCAAAGAAATCCCGGTAATGGTCAGAAATCAAAATCAGTTGTAATAAAAACAGGAGATGAATATGAATTATTTACAAGCGGAGCTCCTGAAGAAATTTTTACAATGTGTATGGGTAAGGACATAACTGAGGATGTTAAAAATGAATTGGCAAAAGAAACATCAAAGGGCAGAAGAGTAATTTCAGTAGCGTACAGAAAATTAAACCTTAAACAGACATATCTTGATTTTAAGGAACTTGAAAAAGAAATGAAGTTTGTTGGACTTATCAGCTTTGAAGATCCGCCGGCATCGGGTGTTAAAAATACTGTTGCTGTGGCAGCTAAGGCAGGTATAAGGACAATCATGGTAACAGGCGATCACCCGGCAACTGCACATTATATTGCAAATGAAGTAGGTATTTCAAGTTTAAATGGTGAAGTTCTGACTGGATCAGATTTGGATAATCTGACAGATGAAGAACTGCAGCAAAAAGTAAAACTTGTTTCAGTTTTTGCAAGAGCCAACCCTCATCATAAGTACCGTATTGTTAAAGCCCTGCAGAAAAATGGAGAGGTTATCGCAGTAACAGGTGATGGGATTAATGATGCAATAGCTTTAAAAGGTGCTGACATAGGTATAGCTATGGGTATTAAGGGAACTGATGTTGCCAAAGATTCTGCGGAAGTTGTTCTTGCTGATGATAATTTCAACACTATAGCCCGGGGTATTTTTGAGGGAAGAAAGTTTTTTGATAATTTACAAAAAGGAATAAAATATTACCTTTCTGTCAAATTTGCTTTAATACTGATATTTCTGCTGCCTGTCGCCATAGGTGTTCCGCTTCCGCTCGCTCCGATTCAGATCATAATCCTTGAATTATTTATGGATCTTGCTGCTTCAGCCGGCTTTGTTGCTGAACCGGCGGAAAAAAACATTTATTTGCGTCCTCCCCGCAATCCCAAAGAAAACATATTAAACAATAAAGTTATCGGAGATATCCTGCTTAAGGGGTTTTTCCTGTTTGCAGCAGTATCTTCTGTATATTTTTACAGCCGTTTTCAAAATTACAGCATTGCCGTGTCTCAAACATTTGCTTTTACCGCATGGATATTCGGGCACATCATATTAGCTTATGTTTCCCGTTCAGATAAGGAAATAATTTTTTCATCAGGCATGTTTAAAAATAAAATCATTAATTTTTGGGCTATTGCGGCAGTTGCCTTTCTTATTTTAGGAATTTACCTTCCGGTTTTAAATGGCAGGCTTAACCTTTCTCCCATTAATTTTATGCAGTTAATATTCATTGCCTTGTTCGTAATAATTATCGTCAGCTTGCTGGAATTAAGAAAAATATTTAAAAAGAAATATTAATTCCTGGCTGTGCTAATTCATTACCATATCATCTATGACATCCAGTGCCAGTTGAATAGGTGTATAAACATATCCGTAAACAACATAAATTCCGATTGCTTCCATTTCTTCATTTATTACAGGGCTGCCGCTTTCACCTTTTATGGATGCTGCACCTAAGTTTCTGAATACGCTTAATCCCTTATCAATGCTTCCCAGTAAATAATTTTCCTGTGTTTGAAGTTCCCCTGCAGGCAATCCGCCAGTTACTTTATCACTGTAAAATACTGCATAATCTTCCAGATCCCAGAATTCTGCATCATAGCCAAGAAGTTCCGGATAAATCCATTCATCGCTGAAATTAGCCTTAAACTTGAATGTGCCCTCCTTCCCATAATTATCATTTATACAGTGACCCGCCGTAATAATAAAATATTTTCCCTTATATTCTATGCTGAATGCAGTAAATGTATATGCAAGCTCATCCGGAGCGGAAGATCCAATATAGACGTATTTCAGAAGCTTATTCATATTGTTAAGAAGTTTTCTTAATTTTTCAGGTTCAGTTGACAATTTTTTTATCTGATCTTCAAGATTTTTAATGCTTTTGGAGGCAATCTCTTCTTTTAATGCATCTATTTCGTTATTTTTGTCATTAATTATTTTATCTTTATCAGCTATCTGTGCTTTTAACTGCTCGTTTTCCTGAATATAAGACTCCAGAATATCCTTCTGATTCTTGAAATCCTGAATACTTTTTTCATACTCATCCTGCAGGCTGTCATAAGATTCTATGCTTACAGCATATTTGTCAGTAAATGAACAGGAAACCATACCGGGACTAAATAGACTTAAAACTGTTAATAAACCTAAAGCTAAAACAGCTCTCAATTTTTTTTTAATAAAAATTTTTAAAATCATTTTTTTAAGTTTTATTGTATTCATATTGAAAAAGGAATAATATAAAAAATAAATTACAAGCTATTGCTTTATATTTTTATAAAATTAACTTTAAATTTAATTTTATGAAAAGCAATATAAAAATTATTAAAGCTTTCTGCTATTCACTGTTTTGTTTCCTGCTGGGTATTTTATTCTGGTATCTGCTGAAAAGATTTTTTCTATGGCAGGACGGTAAAATTATTACCAGTCTCATATACGCTTTTATCTGCTTTGGATTCTTTTTTATCTTTATAATGTTATATCTTACCCTAATAGATAGTAGAAAAATAGTACTTCTCTCCTCATTTTTTATAGCATTTAGCTACCTTTTATTTTTCTTACATAAAAATGGAAAATGGGTAAGCATTCCTGCAATAGTTTCTTATTGCATCCTGGCACTTCTACTTTTCATTTTTTTCAACCAAACCAATAAAGCTCTTATATATGATAGAAAAAATAGTGTCAAATTTCATACTGGTAAATCTTTATTAAAATCCGGACCGGCATTACTTATTATTTTTGCAATTCTTTTTGCGGTTCTTTTCTATTTTAATTTTCCCCTTCTAAACGATGAAGGAAATATCGAAATAAAAGAGAACCAAATTGAAAGGTTAGCCAAACCATTAGGAGATATATTAAGCAGATATGTTCCAATCCCCATTTACGATTTAAATATGAACGTAGACGAGTTTATTGTCCTCTCATCAATAATTGGCCTTCCATTTATAAAAGAGAAAGAAGAAAAGGAGATTCAGCCACTTATTAATCTGGAAGAACCACCCGAAGGAATTATAAATTACTTTAAAGAAAAAGGGATTTATAATTTGGAAAGAGTAAACTTTAATGACTATATGAATGATGAGGAATTCAGAAAATTATTTTTTGAAGAACTTAAAAAATTAACTCCTAGCGCAGACCCTTATCTTATGAATCAATACAGACAAAATCTTTCCAGAAACTGGGGTATTGAGATTGATGGAAAAGATAAGATGGGAGAGGTTTATACCAAGTTTGTAAACAATAAGATAAATGATATTCCTAAAAAAATCAGAGATTTATTTTTAATATTTCCCTCTGTAATTTTATTTGGTTTGCTTGAGATTATCTTTCTAATATTGAACTTATTATTTTCTCTTATTGGCTGGATAGTTTTGATCATTTTCTATAAGGCTCATTTTTATCATTTTAAAAAAGTTGAAGTAGAAAAAGAAGAAATAGAACTTTAAGAAATTCTTCAGATTTGATCTGCAGTTATAATAGATTTTGTTTTGATTTTTTATTTTATGACGGATATAATAATTATTGAATTTTCAGGGATGGGTGAAATTCCCTACCGGCGGTAAAGCCCGCAAGCGTTAAGCAGACTTAGTTAAATTCTAAGGCCGACAGTTAAAGTCTGGAAGGGAGAAAATTTCAAGGCTTGATTTTAATATTATTCATATTTTCATACAGCCATGGATTTTCTCCATGGTTTTTGTTTTTTTACGGGTTTAATAACTTTAATTGAAAATAAGCTTGCAATAAAAAAATGATATTTTACTTTTAAAAGAATCTCTTAGCTAGAGATTTATGAAATATCAGATAACAAAAATATATTAAACAGCTTTTGAATACAATGAATGCAAAAAAAGATATTTTTACAGAACAGGATAAGAAATTTATGGAAATTGCCTTCAGGCAGGCTGAAAAAGGCAGAGGAACAACAAGCCCCAACCCAATGGTGGGTGCAGTAATTGTAAAGGATGGGAATATAATATCAATGGGTTATCATAAGCTTGCAGGAACTTCTCATGCTGAAATTAATGCAATCAACAGTGCAAAAACAGTTCTTGAAGGTGCAAAAATGTATGTAACTCTTGAACCATGCACCTTTTATGGAAAAACACCGCCCTGTGTTAATGAAATAATAAAAAATAAATTTTCCGAAGTTATTATAAGCAGTCTTGATCCAAATCCAAAAATAAACGGAAGAGGCGCCAGGATACTTAAAAAAGCAGGAATTATAGTTAAAACAGGTCTTCTTAAGGAAAAAGCTGAAATTCAAAATGAAATATTTTTTACACATATCAGACTTAAAAGACCGTTTATCTGTGCAAAGATTGCATCATCCATTGATGGAAAACTTGCTGCTGCAAGCGGTGATTCAAAATGGATGACAGGAATTAAGTCCAGAAACGCTGTTCAGAAATTAAGGTTTGAATATGGATGTGTTTTAACAGGAATAGGAACAGTAATGAGAGATGATCCTTTTTTATATCCCAGAAAAGATGTTTCAGAAGAAGTCAGCTTAAACAAGCAACATGAATTTAAAAAAAGCATTATCACAAAAAATATTTTCATTGAAGATTTAAGTAATAAAAACATTAAAACAAAGTATGAATATTCAAGATTTTTCAGGATTATTCTTGATAGTAATCTTAAAATTGGCATAGATGCAAACATAGTGAAAACGGCAAAATACATAAAGACAGTTATTTTTATTTCTCAAAAAACACAAAAAAGCAGTTTAAACAGCAATAAAATTAAAGAATTAAGCTTAAAGGGTATTGATATTATTGCTGTTAAAATCTGTGGAAGTACTCCAGTTAAAAAAAATTTGTCAGCAAATTTAAATAATGACAACAATCCGATATGCAGCAATCATGATGCCGATATTATTTTTAAAAATAAACAATATGATTGCCTTGACTTAAATGAAGTTTTGAAGTGCTTATATGATAAATATGAAATTACTTCTGTTTTACTTGAAACAGGTCCGGTACTTGCAGCATCATTTTTACAGGAAAAGCTTATTGACAAATTTATGATATTTTTAGCTCCAAAAATAATAGGGGGAAGTAAATTTGAAGCATTTTCCAATTTATATGTTGAAAATATGAAAGATGCAATAAAATTAAGATTTGAAAAAATAAAAAGAATTGGAGAAGATTTACTTATGGAAGCCTACCCTGAAAATTAAGGCATACAGGATATATTTTCCATACCGCATAAAAAAATATTAAATAAAAATTAAAAGAATATGTTTACAGGAATAATAAAGGAAGTCGGTAAATTAAATAAAATAATAAGAATAAATACTGGTCTTGAAATTGAGGTTTCAAGCTCTCTATTAACAAAGGATATGAAACCTGGTGATTCCATTGCAGTAAACGGCTGCTGCCTTACAGTAAAGGATTTCCAGGCAGGAAATAGTTTTAAGGCTGATATTTCGTTTGCAACTTTAAAGGCAACAACTTTCGGACTTTTAAGAGCAGGAAGTTATCTTAATCTGGAAGATGCAGTTAAGTTAAGCGATAAACTTGGAGGTCATATTGTAAGCGGACATATAGATAATACCGGCATGATAACAAAAATATCAAAAAAGGGAGATTTTCATAAAATTGATATAAGAATTCCAAAAAACATCCTGCCGTTTACTGCTCCAAAAGGCTCAATATCTGTAGATGGCGTAAGCCTTACTATTGCTGATTGTGTAAATGAAATAATGGAATTTGCTATAATTCTCTTTACATTTGAAAATACAAACTTTAAATATAAAAAAACAGGAGAAAAAGTTAACATCGAAGTTGATTTGATGGCAAGATATATACTGAACATGGCAAAATACAGCAATCCGATTTCAGGCAGTACTGCCGCAGATCCTTCTTATTTCTTAAATATCTCAAAAATGTGGGGCGTGGCTGATGAAATAAAAAATAAAAATGATAAAAATTTTGATCTGGAGGAAAAATTAAAGAAATATGGATTTAAAAAATAAAAGATTAAAAGAAAGTGATAAAAACATTTTAAAAAATACACTAAAGAATCCAAAAGCAAATAACAGTTTTTCAAATGTTGATGAAATAGTTAATGATATTAAAGACGGAAAAATATCAATAATAGTAGATGACAGGGGCGATGAAACAGAAGGAGTTTTATTTGGCGCTGCAGAAAAAGCAGATATCCGTACTATAAATTTTCTTATTAATTATGGAAAGGGTTTGCTTTATCTTCCTTGTGAGCAGAAAAAGCTTGAAAAGCTGAAAATTCCTTTAATGGCAGATAAAACTACCTGGAAAACTCCTGATGAAGCTGCTTTTGCAGTATCAATAAATGCGGCATCAAACAAAGGCTCAGGAATATCTGCCAGTGAGAAGCTTAACACTATAAAATCATTTATTAATCCTGATGCAAAACCTTCTGATTTTACAATGCCGGGTCATGTTTTTCCAATAAGTGCCAGGCTTGGCGGAATCCTGATAAGAGCGGGCCATACTGAGGCAGCAGTTGATTTACTGAAAATTGCCAAAATGGAACCTTGCGGAATCATGTGTGAGATATTAAGGGGAGATGGTGAAGTTGCCAGATTAAGCGATCTTAAAAAGCTGGCTAAAAAATTTGATTTAAAGATAATAACCATTGAGGAAATAATAAGATACAGAAAAAGAACTGAAAAGCTTATTGAAAAGGTTGCTGAAATCAGCCTGCCTACCAAATGGGGGGATTTCAAAGCATTAACTTACAAATCAATATTGGATAATGAAACTCATGTTGCATTTATAAAAGGCGATATAAGGGGTAAGAAAAATGTTCTGGTAAGAGTTCACTCCCAATGCCTCACAGGCGATACTTTCGGCTCAAAAAGATGCGACTGCGGCCAGCAGCTTGATAATGCTTTCCGTATGATAAATAAAAAGGGAAGCGGAGTCCTTTTATATATGGCACAGGAAGGCAGAGGAATAGGACTGTGCAACAAGATGAAGGCTTATGAGCTGCAGGACAAGGGATTTGATACGGTTGAAGCTAATCTTAAACTTGGATTTGAACCTGATTTGAGAGATTACGGAACAGGTGCCCAGATTTTATCCGATCTCGGACTTTCAACAATACATCTGATGACTAATAATCCAAGAAAGGTAATCGGTCTTGAAGGATATGGATTAAATATTACAAAAAGAGTTCCGATAAAAATTGCGCCAAATAAAAGTAATGAAAGATACCTGAATACAAAAAAAACAAAACTGGAACATTTGCTTTAAATTTTTAAATTAAAAACTTTATAATATTGGGCTAAAAGGAGGAATATATGCAAAAGTATGAAGGAAAACTTTCAGGAGCGGGACTTAAAGTTGGAATTGTAATATCAAGATACAATGATTTTATCACAACAAAGCTTCTTGATGGCGCACTTGACTGTTTAATCAGACATGGCTGTGAGGATAAAGATATATCTGTTGCCTGGGTTCCGGGAGTTTTTGAAATTCCTGCAGCATTAAAAGTTATGGCAGAATCCAAAAAATATGATGCTGTCATTTGTCTTGGCGCTGTTTTAAAAGGCGAAACAAGTCATAATGAATACATAGCAATTGAAGCAATAAAAGGAGCAGCAAAAGTTAATCTTGATTTTAATCTGCCGGTTGCTTTTGGTGTCATAACTCCCGATACTCTTGAACAGGCAATTGAAAGAGCCGGGGCAAGACAGGGCAATAAAGGATGGCAGGCAGCCCTTACTGCAATTGAAATGGCTAACCTGTTTAAAGCTCTTAAATAACAGCTTTATTTAATTTATTTCGCTAAGCTTAAAAATTAATAAACATTTTAATAACGGGTAATTCATACACAGTAAATTGAACAGTTTGAAATGTTTGAATGTTTAATTTCCTTAAAAAAATTAGAAGTGCCTAAGCCAATTAAGCACTTCTAATTTAATATCCCTATTAAATGGGTTTAACTTTTAAAACTACGCTTTTTTTAGAAGTTCTTCTGAAATATCTACTGCAGATGAAGCATCGGGAGCATAACCGTCAGCACCAATACTGTCTGCATATTCCTGGGTTAAAGGAGCACCGCCAATTATTACCTTGACATTTTTAGTAGCTGCATCTTTTCTCATGGATTCAATTACTTCCTTCATTGAAGGCATGGTAGTTGTAAGCAAGGCTGACAGGCCGACAATATCAGCTTTGTTTTCTTTTGCAGCTTCCACAAACTTTTCTGCAGGAATATCCACGCCTATATCTACTACAGTAAATCCTGCTCCTTCAAGCATCATGGCTACAAGGTTTTTGCCTATATCATGCAAATCACCCTGCACTGTTCCAATAACTGCAGTACCTTTGGTAGGTGCTCCGGCTTCCGTCAGAAGAGGCTTAAGAATATCCATTGCAGCATGCATAGCCCTCGCAGCAATTAAAACTTCAGGGATATACATTTCATTTGCTTTGAATTTTCTTCCGACAACATCCATCCCGGCTATTAAGCCTCCATTTAAAATTTCTGCGGCCGGTACTTTTTTGCCAACTAAATCCTCGGTGATTTTCTTGCTTTTAATGTTGTCACCTGTAAGGATTGCGTCGGCAAGATCCTGATACTTTGCCATTTTTTCTCCTTTTTTCTTTTTTGATGACTAATATAGCTTGGTTAATAATAGCAAAAATAATTTAAAAATAAAAAGAAAAGTTTAAATAAAAAATATAGACTCTATTATTTTTGTATTGTATACTTTTTCTACAATGCAAAATGGCTGTAAAGAAAATTTTGATGAATTAAATAAAAAAGTCCTGATCTGCAGGAAATGCGAAGATCTTGTTGAATTAAGAAGAAATCCTGTTTGCGGAATTGGCGCTTTAGGCGCAAGAATTATAATTGTGGGAGATTATCCGAAAGCTAATGGTGCAGAAGTTACCGGAGTTCCTTTTACAAATGATGAATCAGGATTACTGATAAGAAAGATAATTGCAGATTCATCTCTCTCGCTTGAAAATGATATTTACCTGACATATCTTGTAAAATGTACTCCCAAAAAGAAGGTGCCTGCCCGCAGTGGCGAAAAAATAAGCACTTATGAACCAAAAAAAGTTCATAAGGAAAACTGCGTGCCCTACCTTTCAAAAGAAATTACCATTTCAACCCCTCATTTACTGATTTCACTTGGTTTTGATACAACAAAATTTATCTTAAAACATTTTTTCTCAATAAATAAAAAATTTAATGATATGGAAGAACTCCATATGAAAATATTTAAAAATCCTTCATTTAAACTGGTTCCATTTTATCAGCCGGATGATGTAACAGTTCATAAAAAAATAACAATGGATAAATATTTAAACGATTTTGAAACTCTTTCAAAACTTCTGAAGGTTGTCTGAAAGAAAAGAGCCTGATTCTGATCCAGCCCGATTTTTCAGGAAAAATCACAATTTATTTTTGAATAAGATATACTTTTATTTTTCTTCTGCCGTAGCGGTAGCACTCTGTAAGGTTTTCAAATGCAAGATCAATTCTATTGCCTTTTATCCATCCTCCCGTATCTGCAGCCAGTGCTTCTCCGTATCCTGGTATGTAAAGTTTTGTACCAAGAGGAATAACTCTCGGATCTACAGCAACAATGCCCTTTTTCACTCTAAATCCTATTGCAGTTATTCCATCACCATTTAAACCGCCGCCCTCGCTAAAGTATGCAGTGGCAACCATATCCCACTCTCCAACAAGAGTAAGTCCGGGCGGCTGTATCTGCCTGATTCTTTCTTTGATTTCAGCAAGCAAATTTGTAAATTTTGATTTTTCCCCTTTTACCTGTGAAAGAAGATCCTGTTTTTCCTTTAAATAAACAGTTAATGCATCTCTTTCCTTAATAATTTTTTCTTTCAAGGCAGAAATCTGATTTTTTGTTTCCTCTGATTTTCTAAATGTCATTTCATATCTTTTTTTCTCACTTTTCAAATCAGAGATTAAAGAATTATTTTCCCTTATCATATGCCTGAAAATAAAAATTACCGTAGCAACTTCATTCAAGCTTTGTGCGCTTATTATCAGTCTTGCAATATTGTCATTGCTGTATTTGTAAGATTTTACGGCACTTTTCTGAATCTTTATTTTAATCTGATCCATATTTTTTTCAATTTCTATAGTCTTTGCATGAAGGTCCTTAAGCTGTATTTCAAAATCGTCAAGTTGCTGTGTGTAATTTGAAATTTCCTGTGTTTTTTGTTCAATCTGAGTTTCTGCTGCAACTACTTCCGCAAGCAGGTCCTGTTCATCTGTACTTAACTTTGATATTTTTTCTGCAAGTTCCTGAAGTGTGATTGCTTCAACTTTATGAGGTTTTTCAAAAAAAGGTATGGGAATTACAATAACAATAAGAAAAAATATGATTAAATATTTAAATTTAATATGAAAAAAACCAGTTTTAATTTTAACATTCATCGCTTTTCATATCATATATTAAGGTAACCTGTAATGTCCTGTTATTATTTTTTTTCCTAAAATATTTTCTTCTGTAGTATAGCCTGGATTAATATCATTATAAATCACTTTTGGAACACCATTTCTTGCTGTAAAGTCAGAAACAATACCGGCATTATCTGTAAACCCATCCTCATCCATATCAAAAAAAACAACGTCTCCGGGAAGCCAGGTATTTAAATTTTCCTCATTTGACGGATCCAGCCTTATATTAAGATTTTGCGCATTTCTTTTAAAAAAAACTTCCAGATTCTGTATCCTTCTGTAATCTATATCTATATCCGGCACATTCTGATTCCATATTGCTTTTAGCGGATACTTGCTTATATTTTTTTTAATATCCTCATTTACAAGAGTCCTTAAATCAAAACCTGCCTCTTTAAAAGATCTTGCAATTATGTCTGTATTAATTGCCCACTGCTCCGGAGGATCTCCCCCCTTGTAGTAATTTGACTGGTCTGACCCCTTCAAAAATATATTTTTTGCTTTTATTTTAAGCTGTTTTTTTGCTCCAATCACGATATCTTTGGAGTCATTGTTGCCATTGTTATTTTTATCTGATTTTACCGGCAATTCATCCAAATCAATAAATCTGAATCTTGGAAGTATTTCCGATAATGCCGTTGCCGGCATATAAGTCTTTTTGAAACTGAATTTAATTGTGCTTAATATTGCAATAAAGACTATCAGCAATATTACCAATACTATTATAAGGAATACTCCTCTAAATGATTTTCTCATAGCATAAGGTTTAACAGCAAAATCTGATTATTTCAAATTTTTTATAAAAATCGCTGAATCAGTTATTCTGCTTCCAAACAGGCTGACGGCAGGATTTAAAGTTTCCAGCAAACCAATAATTCCCGAAAATAAAATAAATGCTGCAAAAACCCCCAGTAAAACATAAAAAGCTTTCGGAAAGTCAAGTTTGTCCTGTATATCATTTTCCTTCTTTTCTTTCAGAAATAAAATAATAAGCAGTCTGATGCTTACTGCAGCAATTGAAATCATATATATTATAATAATTGTCATAACAAGCCAGCCATTCAGAACAGTCAAACTTCCGGTCTTTGAATTTAAGATATCAATTATAGTATCAAAATAATATTTTCTTGCCGGATAACTGAAAAATCCGGGAACTCCGATTAATGAAAATATTATGATGATTAAAAAGATCCCGACTATTTTATTTTTATAAAACAGTGATTTTAAATTGTTAACATGATCTTTTTTGACTGCATTTTCAATAAAAGAAAAAATAAAAACCACAGGCAAAAAACAAACAGCAAAATATGCAAGATTAAAAATATTAAGCCAGTTCAGGTTATCTTCCTTTATAAAACCGTTAAGAAGCATCAGCAGGTTAACAAAATATCCTGAAAGCAGCAAAGTAAAAAGGTAACCCAATGTTTTTCTTAAGCTTTTTGTTTTAAAACCTGCTATTGCCGAACAAACTGAACTTATAAATATTGTTACTAAAAGAACATACAGGATATACTCACCTGCTTTTAAATTTTTGTTAAGAATTAATATTATGGGTGTAAACTTCAATATACTTAAGATACCTGCAGGAAAATATAAAAACCATAGCACATAAAGTGAAGAGATTTCAGTTTTATTAACAAAACCAATGTATGGAGCCTGAAAAGGAAAAATGCCGAAATAAATATAAAAGGAAATTGAAATTATTATTAAGCTGAATATAATATTTATTCCGCCTGACTGTATATTTTCAAATAACTGAAGAAAATTCTTAACATCTGTTGCTCCATACAAAATTGAAAAACCAAAAAACAGCAGTATTAAAAACAACAGGCAGACTATAAAAAATCTTATAATTGCTGCCGAAATATTTCGTTGTATAATCAGGTCTCTGCCTTTTACTGTATTTTCATTATAAATCGTCACTAAGTCTTCATTTAATAAAGTAGTTAATGCAAAAAATGCAGTCAAAAAACATCCCGTGCCTATAAAAAAAGAAGTAAAATTTTTTGAAATTATTATTATAACTGAAGATATTACAGCAAAAAGAAAAATCATAACTGTCTTGATAAAATTATCATTTTTTCTGTTGCAAATAAAAATAACAGCAAAACTTATAATTGCAGACAAAAGAATAAAACCGGTTGCTGCTGTCTCAAAAATTCCTGAAGTAAATAAATTGCTGGAAAATTCTCCGTAAATATTATAGGAATAAATATTAATAAAAAAAGCACCGGCAAGTAATATCTGTACAAGTACAAAAATAAATATTTTTATCTGATTTCTTTTTGAAAGTCCGAAAAATAATGAAATAAAAATTCCTGACACTAAAAAAGCAATAACGCCAAATGGATTTAAAAAAGGTATGATGTTTTTAAACAAATCCATATTATTTTTCACCAAGCCATTCTTCGATGCCAAAATAAAACAAATTATTTTCAAATCCGGTATTAGCTGTTTTTAAATCATTAAGATTCGAATGTAAATAAAAGATAATTGTAAACTGAAAAATAAAAATCAATAAAAACGTTAATATAACAAAAGAAATATTTGCTGCTGATGCTTCATATAAAATTTGAGAAAAACTAAGAAAATTAACAACTGAAGAAATAATAATAAATTGTGCTGCCACTATTATTGCTGTAATATTTTTAAAATACAGCATTCCAAACAATCCCAAAATAAATAATATAAAGCTTAAATAAAATATATATGATAAATTCAATTTAATGCTTCCTTTTGATTAATATTATTGATATCATCCACAAAAATAAAATAAAAATGAGAAGGATTAACAGAAAAATTAATACTGCGTAATTAAAGAAAATTTCATTTGAGATAATGGAAAAATTAATTAAAGTTATTGACTTTGCCGCATCAAATTTTGCAGTATAATTTCCGCTGAATTTAAAAAACAAAAATATAAAACCAAGAATTAATAAAAAAACAGGTATTACCACACCATATATTTTTTTTGCTTCAAACTTTTCTTTATTCCTTATGCCGCTGCCGCTGATATTAAAATCTTCCTTGTTATATATCTCAAGGTTATAAATATTTTTTAAAAAATAAGTTTCAATATGAATATTATATAAATAAAAAGTAAGCATAAACAAAATTACAGGGATAAAAAGCAGAAAAAAAAGATTGCCCAGATATAATGTAAAATAATAAACCTGGGTAAAAAGATAAAAAAAGAATAAAAAAATGAATTTTTTTCTGATATTTACAATAAAAAGGGAAAGTATGGCAAAAATAATTATTGCTGATAATATAAAATACTGCAGATTTCTTATAATTATTATGTTTATTATATTCATTTTTATTAAAATTAATAAATTACTTTACCCAGAAATCCCTTATTGAATATTCAGCTTGTTTTATAAGATCAAGTTTTTCAATCTTAAGGCTTTCAAGATCAAATTCTGAAAGCTGATACCTGTACGACATTTCAATAGCATGATTTTTACAAACTTCAACACAGTTGCCGCAAAAACTGCAAAGTCCCAGATTCAAATAAAATTCATCAAGGCAGTAATCCCTGTCCCTGAACTCCCTTCTGACATTTATACAGTTTTGAGGACATGCTTTCATACATTCCCCGCATCCGTTACATATAATTTCAAGGGTATCAAAATCCAGCTTTAACTTGGGCTGTCCTCTGCTTTCTTCATGAATAATTATTTTTTCTCTCGGATACTGAACTGTCTTGGGTCTTCTGAACAAATTCCCGAAATTAATAAAAAAATTTTTAACAACTCTTAACATATATAATTTATTTAATTTATTTAAAAAAAAATTAAAATTTAAAATCAGATAATATGATAAACATTCCTTAATATAAAGAAAATAACGGTAATTAAAAGATTTGCCGCAGACAAAGGCAGCAGCAGTTTATAATTCAGGTTAATCAGTTTATTAATACTGGAAATATTTGATATCGATCTTTCAAATAATATCAGCAAAATAAGAATAACATAAAACTTTA
>JAMDDL010000149.1 GCA_023488645.1 Actinomycetota bacterium
AAACCAAAAATAATATACCTAATTTGATAGCAAATGTCAATTAATATAAATTTAAAAAGAGTAAATTTTGGGGCAAAATTAACTTTCCAAATCCAGAAGAAGCTTCTTGACTTTAACACCGCATCCATAATTTTCAAAAGTTTTTTCTTGATGTGATAAAAATTATTAAAATTTGATAGATTTTTGTCGTCCTTGGGAAATTATTTTTGACAATTAACTATTTATTCCAACCATGACCGAACCTTCCTCTGCGGTGTCTGACTTGTGAAATTAATTTTTCACCAACATTTTCAGTCTCAGTACTGTCACAACCAGGACAGGATAAATTGGAACTTTCATACTTCTCTATATTCCAGCTATATCCGCACCTTCTGCATCTGTATCTGTTTCCTAAAAAATTAAAATCCCCGCCTTCTATCCTGACAGCTTTTCCGTTAACTATTGCATCGCTGATCTTATTATGCGCACTTTCAAGCAATCTTGTAAAAGTCGGACGGGATATGTTCATTTGTTTTGCAGCTTCTTCATGCTTCAGTTTTTCATAATCGGCAAGTCTTATTGCTTCATATTCATCTACGGTTACAAATACAGTACTTAAATTATCAACTGGAATGCCTTGCGGTTTAAAATATTGTATGCCTGGAGGAAAAAGCACGTCTCTTTTTTTTCTTGGTTTCATATCAGGATATCACGGTATCTAATAAATTGTTAAAAAATATTTGATAAATATATATACATCGTACACCCAAAAGTGTACGGACATAGGTTACCTTAATGAATATTTGTTTACAGACATCGTATACCAGTAACATTTATGTTATGCCTAATAAGCAATTATGTAAATCTGCTAATAGACTTCTGGGTAACCTATGTGCATATATTTTAACTCATTAAAATGAGTAACCCATGTCTGTATATTTATTAAATATTTGCTAAAAACAAATTAATTGTAAAGAGTTTTTTCTAACTTCTCCCACAATTTCTTAATATCTTTTGCAGCATGGCTGTCCGGATAATCAATTATAAATTTTTTTTGAGCAAGAAATTTTGGAACATTTTCATCATAAGAAATTTTACCTTTTAATTGCTCTAAAATATCATGTTAAAAGACTAAGGAAAGAAAAAATCCATCCTCAGTCCGCCATGGTTCTCATTTACTTTTCTTTTTTTTCTGATTCTTTCTCAAGCTCTTGCACTCTTTTTCCTATATCATCAAGCTGCTGTTTTAGAAAATCTGCCTGTTCTTTTAGCATTTCCTTTTCCTGATCCGGTGTAGCTGCCGGACTTGCATATGAGCTTATATAAGGATTATAAGGTTGAGCCATATCACCCCACGCAGGCATTCCAACATTATATCTGTACCAACCTGGAAGTCCGGTAGCATAATACCAGTTTCTGTAACCTCTGCCACCTCTTCCTCCAAAAGCGCCTCTGCCTCCTCCAAAGTATCTCCCTCCGGTTGGATTTGCAAAACCGGGAACTAAATAGCCTGCACAATAACCTGCAGCTCTTCCTGTCATGGGACCCATTCCTGCCGGTCCTGTACCATCTCTTCTTGGCATAAAAATCACCTCCATAAAAATTATGAACCATTGTTCACATACTATAATAATGAACTTTGGTTCAATTGTCAAGAGTAAAATTTTAAAATATAGAGATTAAACAGGAAAGACAGTATTGAAATCAAGCTTTAAGTTTGCATAAAAATTTAGGTTTTTACTAAGGGTTTTTTATTATTTTATAGCACCTAAATGACATGCTTTTACACAATAATGGCAACCCTGGCATAAATTACGATCAATCATGGGTGCTGAATTGTCTCCATCTATCTGCTTTAATACATTATGAGAACAGGAACTTATTGCAGAACAGACCCATTTCCGGAATTACATTGAGTTGGCTTACATATTTCATAATCAATAAAAGCAATTCTTTCCTTTAAACGCCATAGATATAATAGATATTATTGTAAAATAATTCGAAAATCAATGTATTTTTTACAGTAATTTTCAAGTATAATCTTAGTAATTTTTTAAAAACTTTTCCAAAATCATCAGCAAAAAAGAAGCCGGAGAAGCATATTTCAACTTATCGCCTTCAAGATTTGTCAGCTTGGGATAGGAAGAGGAATATGGAGAAATTTAAGAGATCAAGAAAGATTTGAAAAACACAGAAAAAGAAAGACAAAGGATCGAAGAAATAATTAATAAAATTTTAGGGGAGATTTTATGACCACATTTGCCTTTAATGATGCATCAAATTTATTTTATGGTGGAGAAAAAAGTCTTGGCTGGAAAATTGATTACAGAAAACTCCTGATATATCTCAAGACAAAATATCAAATCTCTAAGGCGTTGTACTTCGGCGGCGTTGAAACACATGATTTTAAGTTTGATTATCTGAAAAATGAGAGTGTGCCTATTGATAAGCTTGAGAAATACTTAACAAAATTCATCAAAGAAAAAGGAAATACACTTAGCGAAGCAATGCTTTTATTATTACATCGTCATTTGCAGCGAGCACGATTTTATCTAAAATTACAGGAATTTGGTTATGATCTGCATTTAAAACCAGTAAAGCTTTATAATCAAGATGACAATTCAACAAAACGCAAAGCTAATTGTGATGTTGATATGGCTTTTTATTTGATGAAAGAAAAAGATAATTTTGACAGGGTAGTAATTCTTTCCGGAGACGGTGATTTTCTTCCGGTTTTAAAATATCTTAAAGATATAGATAAGGAAATAATTATATTGGCTCGCGGTTCAAGAACAGCACGAGAAATTAGACAATTTGCTGGAGGCAATTTTAGAGATTTTATTCGCCTTGAAAAGTATATTAAAATTGAAGAAAAATAAATAAAGACGGACATACGAAATATCCGCCTTATGTTTAGTGATTTTAATATAGCAAGCTATTTGGAGAATGTCAAGCTACTAAAACAAAGTGAAATTAATTTATATAAATTAGGAGCAGATATTAATTATTAACCATCTTCTAAATTCTTAACATTACTTTTATCCACTACTATATCTCCTAATTTGTACCTGCCATTAAAACTTTCCGCTATAACCGGGCACTTTATTTTAAGTAAAAAGAATATATTTTTAGTCTCTATCTCAAACAAGTTTAACTTTCCAAATCCAGAAGAAACTTCTTAACTTTGACACCGCATCCAAAATTGCCTGTTTCTCCATTGCTTTTAATTACTCTATGACAGGGAACTAAAAGTAAAAGCGGATTTTTACCAAGAGCATTGCCTGCAGCTCTGAATGCAAAAGGTTTTCCTGCTAAAGCTGCAAGTTCCTTGTAGCTTATTGTTTTTCCAAAAGGGATCGCAGCGGTTTTTGACCAGATCAATTTTTCAAAATCTCCGCCGGTCAGAAAACAAGGAGTCAGATTTATTTTTTTTGATTTACCTTCAAGAAAACCGGCTATTTCATTTTCAATAAATTTATTTTTATTTTTAATTATAAAAGTCTCTGATTTAAAAAAATTTTTTACAGCCTTATCTAAATATTTTTTAAACGAATTTTCTCCAAGGCCAATGAAATTTATAAAAAAATTATTACCATCGCTTGTTTCATCAGTTGTAAAATCAGGCTTATATTCACACCAGATATAATAAATTTCTCCAATTTCTGTTTTAAAATTAAAATAATATAATTTTATTTTTGATATTTTGAAATTATCTCTCATCTGGAATTTAATTTTATAAAATAGCTTATTGATCTGTTGTAATTTCTTTCTGCGCTGCTGTCAAAGTAACATGCAGGCAGTTCTCCGCTGCCTCTGTGATAAGCAATACACAAACAGCAACTTCCTTTCCTGCTGCAGGGCTCATATGTACAGTTACAATCTTTTAAATTCAGTTCTTTCCGGCATTCCATTATCTCCTCCTTAAAATATTTACTTTAAAAATTTTAATCAGTATTCTATGCCTTTTTTGGCAATAACTCCTTTCCTGAAAGCATGTTTGATTTCCTTCATTTCAGTAACAGTATCTGCAATATCTATTAACTCCTGAGGAGCATTGGATCCTGTTAATATTATTGATGCATTTTTTGGCCTTATAT
>JAMDDL010000048.1 GCA_023488645.1 Actinomycetota bacterium
TTTTGCCAATTAATTGACAAGGATTTCTTATTTAATATATCCTTAAATCGGCGCCATTAGATTTTAGTAATTTGATGGCGCTAATAATTATTATGCAAAATCCGGAATAGCGGGTATATTAAAATAATAAAAGTAATTTATTTTTTATTTGAAATAAATAAAAAAAACTATTTAAATATTATTCATAGTATTATAAAATAAACAAAAATTTTAAGATATTAAAAGGAGTATTATGGAAAGCAAGGCATTGGGATTAATAGAAACTAAAGGGCTTGTTGCTTGTATTGAAGCTGGCGACGCAATGGTTAAGGCTGCCAATGTTCAGATGCTTGGAATCGAACAAATAGGAGGCGGTTTCGTAACTGTTATGGTTGAAGGAGATGTAGGTGCGGTAAAAGCAGCAGTAGATGCAGGTGCAGCGGCAGCAAAAAGAGTAGGAGAACTTATTTCAGTTCATGTAATCCCCAGACCAGATGCTTCAACTGAAAAACTGGTTAAAAAATAATAAATTTGTTTTTTTAAAGTACTTAAAATTAACTGTAAAACAGAAACCTGTATATTTTTGACAGTGTTTAATAGTTTAAATAAATATTTTAAATATATGTTTATGAGACAGTTTAAAAATTAATTTAATATGATGTAATATTTTATAAGTATTTTATAACATAATAATTTTAAAAGCGGGCTGTTAAATTTTGAGCCCGTTTTATTTTTTAATATATAATCAGTACTCTGTAATCTGTTAATTAATAATTTGTATGATAAAATTTAATTGTAATTAAAATAAATATCCTTAAAGATTATTTTGAAATGTTAACATGTAAAAAAGTGATTTGTTATTAAAGAGGGAGAAAAAAATGAATGAAGATAAATCAACGGAAAAAAAATCAGCAGCAGAAAGCTTTGCGGAAATGTTTAAAGAATTTGGAAATGCCGTCTCTGAAATATTTAATGACCCTGATTTAAAAAAGAAAGCCAGAGATTTTGCAGACAGCGCCACAGAATCAGCAAAATCATTTGCTTCAAGATTTAAGGATGAAGATGTAAAAAAACAAATTTAAGGATGTGGGCAAGGCTGCTCAAAATTTTGGTAAAAGTGTTTCGGATTATTTTAAGAGCGAAAAAAAGAAAAACACTGATATATGAAAAAAAAATTAATATTAATAGACGGAAATAATATAGCTTATCGTGCTTTTTATGCATTGCCGCAGACAATTGCAACATCTACAGGAATTATAACCAACGCAGTATATGGTTTTACCACTATGGTTTTAAAATTAATTGATGAACAAAAACCTGACAACATAATTGTTGCATTTGACAGCAAAATGCCTACTTTCAGACATGACCTGTTTAAAGATTATAAAGCTCAAAGGAAAAAAATGCCTGATGAATTAGCAGGTCAGTTTCAATTGATTAAGGCTGTTCTTGAAGCTATGAGTATAAAACACATTGAAGTTGAAGGTTATGAGGCTGACGATGTTATTGCAACTTTGTCCGGGCAGTTAAAAGAAAAGTTTGAAGAAATACTTATTGCTTCAAGCGATAAGGATATCCTGCAACTGGTTGGCCCTAATTTAAAAGTAATGGCGTTAAAAAAAGGAATAACTGATACAGTTATTTATGACAGAAAAGGAGTAATTGAAAAATTAAAAGTACCTCCTGAAAAGGTTAAAGATCTTCTGGCACTGACTGGTGACAGTTCCGATAATATTCCGGGAATAAGCGGAATTGGCCCGAAATCTGCAGAAGAGCTTGTCCAGAAATATGGCAGTGTTGAAGAAATTTATTGCCGCATAGATGATATTAAAAGTGAAAAAATCAAAAACCTTCTTTTGTCCAATAAGGATATAGCATTTGACAGTAAAAAACTAACCATGCTGACTGCAGACTTAAAGCTGGATATCAATGAGCTGCTGGATAAAAATTTAAATGAGATCAACCTTAAAGAGGTAGAAAATATTTTTGACAGTCTTGAATTCAGAACACTGAAGGAAAGAATTAAAAAAATATATGCATATTCCGGTTTGATTTCATCACCCCAGCAGATATCTAAGAAAAAAATTCAAAATAAGGATGAAAATATTGACACTCTTGAAATAAAAAAAATAAAATTCAGTATAATTGATTCAGATTTTGATACAGAGTTATTTTTAAAAAATGCAAATGGAAAACTTTTTATCCTGCTATATGAAAATCCCGGAAATTCTGAAAAATATGGAGTTAATTATTCAAAGGATTTAATTATTTATAATTTGAAGGATAATCCCTGTGTTTTTAATTCAGTACATTTTAATGATAAGAGTTATGTAAATTTATTAAAGACCTTATTTGAAGATGAAAAAACAATTAAATCCGGAATTGATCTAAAGGAAATTTATAAATATTTAAAAGTACATCAGATACAGTTGAATGGTTTTTTCCATGATTATAGGATACTTTTTTTACTTTTAAATCCAACCAGGACGGATATTAAAATAAATGAACTGATTAAACTTTATGCACCTGAAAGTTACAATACTTCTTATATTGAAAACTTTTCCTCTGAAGCTGTCTTTAAAAATGATCTAAATATGATCAATGATGAAAAAAAGCAACGTATAAACAAAAATAGCGCTCAGATGTCATTTTACTCTGCAGGAGATATGAATGAAAATTCCCGTGATAGTGATATGGAAAGGAATTACAGTGATTATTTAATTAAAGATGAAAATTTCAGGATCGCTGTTAACAATATATTAATATTTTATAAACTGGAGGAAGCACTTTTAAAAGAAATAACCAACTGGAATTTGTTGAATTTATATGAAAAAATTGAAGAACCGCTGATAAAAGTGCTTGCGGAAATGGAACTTACAGGTGTTAATATTGACAGGGATTATCTTAAATTGCTGATAGAACAATATGACGAAGATATCGGAAAATTAACTGATGAAATTTACGGAATTTGCAATGAAAGGTTTAATATAAATTCTCCAAAGCAGCTTTCTGATGTTTTGTTTAAAAAGCTTGGGCTGATGTCTTCAAAAAAAACAAAAACAGGGCTCTCTACAGATGCTGCTACATTGATTTCTCTTTTAAATGAAAATCCGGTAATAGAAAAAATACTTGACTACAGAGAAAAAGTTAAGCTTAAAAATACATATATAGATGTTTTGCCAAACCTTATAAGTCCGAAGGATAGCAGGCTGCATACAACATATAATCAGCTTGGAACTACGACAGGCAGAATAAGCTCAAGCGATCCCAACCTTCAAAATATCCCTATAAGAACTGATCTTGGAAGGCAGATACGCAAGGCTTTCATACCCGGTAATGGATACGATTTGCTTATGTCTGCCGATTATTCTCAAATTGAGTTAAGAGTGCTTGCTCATCTTTCTGCAGATGAAAAATTAATTGAAGTTTTCAATAAAGGTGATGACATCCACACTTTTACTGCTGCTGAAATATTTAATCTTGAAATCCAGTCCGTAACAGAAGAGTTAAGAAGAAAAGCAAAGGCAATTAATTTCGGAATTATTTATGGAATGACAGAATACGGATTAAAATCACGGCTGGCAATAAGCGAGGAAGAAGCAAAGGATTATATAAAATTATATTTTGACAGATATCCTGGCGTAAAAAGGTATGTAAATTTTCTTATAAAGGAAGCATATGATAAAGGTTATGCAACTACATTATTCGGCAGGAGAAGATTTATTAATGAACTTTACAGTTCAAACGGCAGATTAAGAGCTTTGGGTGAAAGGCTTGCAGTAAATACCCCTATTCAGGGAACTGCAGCAGACATAATGAAACTTGCAACAGTAAAATTATTTAATGACATCAAAAAAAACAGGCTGGATGCAAATATTTTACTTCAGGTTCATGATGAACTGGTCCTGGAATTTAAGAAAAACGATCTTGATGCGTTGAAAAATATTGTAAAAAATGCCATGGAAAATTGTGTGAGTCTTAAAGTTGCTTTAAAAGTTGATATCAAATATGGCAAAAACTGGTATATTTAAGGTAAGCTCCTTAAAAAACTTTAAAAAAAATTAAAAAAATATTAAAAAAT
>JAMDDL010000131.1 GCA_023488645.1 Actinomycetota bacterium
TTTTTTGTTTTTACACCTTTTATTAATGTCAAGGTTTTCTCCTTATGTTCTCGTAAAGTATATTTCGTATTTTATCACCGTAAAAAATAACATATATATGTTTACATGTAAATTGGATAATTTAACTGTAAAACTTTTTAATACTGGTAGTAACATAATCAATTTCTTTGTTTTCAAGTTCCGGAAAAATGGGAATAGACAATATTTCTTTCGAAAGTTTTTCAGTAACAGGAAGATCACCTTTTTTATAGCCAAGAAACTCATAAGCTGTCTGCAAATGAATAGGTATCGGGTAGTGAATAAGAACAGCTATCTCCTTTTTCATAAGATACCCTATAAGTCTTCCCCTTTCTTTAGCTCTGACAACAAAGAGATGAAAAACAGGAGAAGTATCAGGTTTTATTTCTGGTAGAATTAATGGAAGACTCTCTAAACCTTCCATATATTTTTTAGCTATTTCAAGTCTTCGTTTGTTCCAATAATCAAGCTTTGTTAATTTAAAATCAAGAAGAGCTGCCTGTATTTCATCAAGGCGGCTGTTAAAACCTCTTATGACGCTTTTATATCTATCTTCAAAACCGTAATTTCTAAGCAGCCTGACTTTTTCTGCAAGTTCTTTGCTGTTTGTAACTATCATGCCGGCATCCCCATTGGCTCCCAGATTCTTTGACGGGTAAAAACTGAAAGCTGCAAAATCCCCAAAAGTTCCAACTTTTTTACCTTTATATTCTGCTCCATGAGCCTGAGCGCAGTCCTCAATTACATTAAGATTATAATTCTTTGCCAGTTGCATAATTTTATCCATATTGCATGGATTTCCATATAAATGGACAGGAATTATGGCTTTTGTTCTGGAAGTTATCCTGCTTTCAATTAATTCAGGATTAATAAGATAAGAGTTTTCTTCTATATCAACAAAGACAGGAGTTGCTCCTGCAAAATCAATTGCCGAGATTGTGGGGATTGCAGTATTTGCAACTGTTATGACTTCATCACCATTTTTAATATCAATAGCTTTTAAAGCAAGAAAAAGAGCTTCGGTCCCTGAAGCTACACCAATTGCGTGATTAACTCCAAGATATCTTGCAAAATTCTCTTCAAACTTTAAAAGGTTTTCTCCAAGTATGAAGTTTCCCTTTTCAAAAACCCCGGAAATAATAGTGTCAAATCCCTTCTTATATACCTTATATTGCCTTGATAAATCTCCGAACGGTATCTTCATTATCGTATTTAAAGTTAACTTTGGATAGGTTATTCTAAAAATTTATAATCTTTTTCTTTGAAATGTTTATCAAATGTAAAAACCATATCAATTTTATAATTATCCAAAATATAAAAACTTGAATAGTCAGTAAGACTAATTTTTCTCTTTTCTGCTGCTATAAGATTATTCAAACAATCGTTATGAATTTTCTCATCCACCCATATTATGTTTATTATCGGAAGCATTGATTTCTTAAAATCATTTACTGCTGATAAACCAATTTCTCTTTGCAGCAAAAATATCGTTTCGAGAATCACATAATTTGAAGTAAAGAACTTTTCATCATCTTCAGTTGCTTTTGTAAACAAATCAGATGCTATAGAATGAAACTCATCACTTAAATTAATTAAAGCTATAAAAGCAGAGGTATCAATAAATATACTCATTTCTTTTATTTATCCTTCTCTTTAAATGCTTTCTCTAAATACTCGTCATGCTTTATAGAAATATCTTTCTTCCCTGAATTATATTTTCCTATTATACTTAAGGCATCTCGTATTCTTTCATCGCGAGCAATTGTAGCAGTTGAAGATGAATAAAAAGAAATAGCTTCCCTCACAACCTCTGCCAATGAAATATTCTTTTCTGAAGAAATTTCTTTTAACAATCTGTACTGTTTATCCGTTAATTGAATTTGAGTTCTTTTCATTTTTGCAACCTTATAAATAAAAATAACTATAATTAATATGATTACATTAAAGCATATATGTTATCATGATGTCAAGTAAATATTAAAGATAATAATTCTGATATTTCTTATAATACTCAAAAGTCTTTTGCAAACCTTCTTCAATGGAGATTTTTGGCTTCCATCCAAGCTCAAATTTTATTTTAGTATAATCAGAATAAAAGTCACCGATATCTATTTTTTTTCTTTCTTCAGGAAATGGAATTTCCTTAAAGCTGCCGCTTCCTGAAATTTTTATCATTAATTTTACCAAATCTTTTAATGATATTGGGGATTGTCCTCCTAAATTATAAAAATTGCCATTTGCTTTCTCATCAGCTCCAGCAATTAAAAAAGCATCTACAACATCATCTACAAAATTAAAATCTCTTAACTGATTTCCACCGCCATAAAGATCAATTTTTTTATCTTCAAGGATTAATTTAATAAACCATCCTATAAATCCCTGCCTATCATGTTTTAATAATTGGCGGGGGCCATATGTATTGACTAATCTCAAAGAGGCTGCCCTTATTCCATAAACATTGTTATAAAGTATGTGATACCATTCACCAGCCATTTTATTTATTCCATTTACATCCGTAGGATGAACAATATGATCTTCATCAACAGGAAGATAATTGGGTTTTCCATACTGCTGTCTTGTTCCTGCATAAACTATTTTTACATCCTTGTTATTTTTTTTACATGCTTCAAGTATTGTAAGTTGACTTTTACAGTTGATTTCAAGGTCTGTCCATGGATCAATCATGCTGTCTATATGGCTCACCTGTCCGGCAAGGTTAAAAATATAGTCCTGATCTTTTACGAGATACAGCATTGTAGGATAAGTTCTGACGTCAGCAATGTTTAACTTTATTTTATTTTTGACTGGTTCAAGGTTAAAAATATTGCCGCCATAGTCTTCAATTAAGGAATCAACAACAAGAACATTTGCTCCAAGTTCACAAAGCTTAATGGCAAGATTGCTTCCGATAAAACCTGCACCGCCTGTCACCATGACATTTTTATTTCTGTAGCTTTCATAAATTTTGTTTAAATTAATTATTTTTGGTTTTAAGACTTTGGGAATATGATTTATCCTGTTAAGATATTCATTCTTGGAGTTTTTGCTTTTTGTGTTTATTTTCATATCCTGCATTGTATCTATTTTTCTTTTTAACAAAATTTTTCTCAATATTGTTTTTTTACTCTAATCCAATACCAAAGCTTAATTAAATGAACTCCGGTTTTAAAAATTCTTTTAAAGTTAAAAAACTGGGACTTGCCGCTAACTCTGAAATAGTGAGTAACAGGAACTTCTAGAAACCTTGCGCCTCTTGCGGTAAATTTGCTTATCATTTCAACACAAATAACTCCGCTATTGTATTTAAGTTCAAGATTATCAAAAAGATTTCTTCTAATTAGACGGAAGTCGCAATCCACATCTCTTATTTTAAATTTAAACATTATTTTAGTTGTAAAATGATACAATCTGCCAATTATTTTTCTATAAAGAGGGTCCTGACGTGAAATTTTATAACCATTTACAATATCAACATTATCATTCATCTTATTTACCAGTTTCTCAAGTTCTAATGGATTATATTGTGCATCACCGTCTGTGTAAAAAATCAACTCATATCCGGCATTATAAAAACCGGATTTTAGTGCACCGCCATATCCCTTGTTATGCTCATGGGTAATTATTTTTAGATTTTCAACTTTGAGAGCAAGTTCTTCAAGAATTTTTTTTGTAAGCTTATTTGAACCATCATCAATTAAAATTATCTCGTATTCTTTTGCAACCTTTTTAAGAACACTTTCTGCCAGAAGAGTCATGGAAGGAATAGTTCCCCAGTCATTATATACAGGGAAAAAAGCAGATATAGAATATTTTCTGTTTTCCATCAGTCAGTTATTGTGTCACCAGATTTATAAATTAATTTAAACTGAATCAGTTCAGTCTAATTGCTGTTTTCTTTAAACCAGTTAAATGTTTTAAATAAACCTTCCCTTATCTTTATCTGCGGTTTCCAGCCTAAAATTGAGCTGGCTTTTTCATAAGAAAGCATGCTTCTTTT
>JAMDDL010000085.1 GCA_023488645.1 Actinomycetota bacterium
CTTAAGGCTATCTGAACCACTTCAGGATTAGTCTTAACAAGGGGAATGACGCTTCCAACTCCAAGAAAATCAGGAGCAGCAAGAAAATAAACATGCAGTGTATTGCTTTGTACACATTCATGGTGAAAAATCAGTTTTCTTAACTTGAGTGTCTGATCTGAAATAATTACTCCTAAAGCAGCTTCGGTAGCTTTCATTGAAGCAGTGGTGTGAGCAACTGAACAAATTCCGCAAATCCTTGAAGTAATATGAGAAGGTTCAGCCCAGTTTCTTCCAACCAGCATAGCTTCAAAAAATCTTGGAGATTCAGGTATCCTCATAATAAGTTCCTTTATTTGCCTGTTCTTCATATCTACTACCAGATCCCCATGGCCTTCCACCCTTGATAAGGGTGCCACTTCTATATTTAAATTCTCTGCCATAATAATTTATCCTCCAAAATTAATAGTTTCCTTCCATATTGATTTTATTTAGCCTTTTGCTGTATTTTTCTGCAGGCATTATATAAATTAAATCCTTCCATAATATCTTCAACAGTCAGATTGTATTTTGCAAGCAGGTCTTTTTGAGCATTAACATTGGGATCATCAATGACACCTCTGCAGGCTTCACAACCGCTTACAGAGCTAGGACATCTTGCTTTGCATCCTGCTCTGGATATAACTCCAAGACAGGTTATCCCGAGATCATAAACACAGGTATTTCCCAGTCTTTTACACTCTATGCAAACAGGATAATTCGGGATTTCCGGAACTTTTCCGACAATTAAAGACTTTATTATGTCAATAATTTCTAAACCTGTAGGAGGACAGCCTCTTGCATAATAATCAACCTTTACATATTCATCCACCGGCTTTGTTTCTATTGCATCAATCCAGCCTTTTTTATCTCCATAGACAAGTTCTTTTGCCTTTTCAACACCATATAAATTTTTAAGGCAGTTAATTCCTCCGGTACATGCACATGCACCAATGGCAACAATTATCTTTGCAATTTTACCGATATGCTCAATTCTTTCAACATCATGCATTGTAGTAATTGAACCTTCTATAATTGCAATATCATAATTATCACTATGTTCTGTTATAGCTTCTGTAAAATGAACAACATCAACTGCCGCAAATAAATCAAGCAGTTGATCTTCAAGATTTAAAATTTCAAGCTGGCATCCGCCGCATCCTGTAAATCCAAAAATTCCAACTTTTGGCTTATTCATTATATAGCCTCCTTTAAATTTCTAACTTCCCATAAACTGAAAACCGGACCATGCACACATACGAGCTTATCACCTATATGGCAATGATTGCACTTGCCAACTCCACATTCCATTCTTCTTTCAAGAGAAAGAAATATGGTATCTTCCTTAAATTTCTTTTTCTCAAGCTCTTTGATTACATATTTATACATGACAGGAGGACCGCAAACTAATGTATATGTATCTTCAGGTTTAAAATCAACTCTTGGGATTAATTTTGTACATACTCCTATTTCCCCTGTCCATTTATCATCAGGGTTGTCAACAGTTACGCATACTGAAATATCATCTCTTGTGCTCCAGTAAGCAATATCATTTTTATACAAAATATTTGTAGGAGTAACTGCACCATAAATTATCATAACATTTTTATACTTATCTCTGTAATCCATCATGTAAGTTATAAAAGACATCAGAGGTGCAAGCCCCAAACCTCCTGCAATTACAAGAACATTATGCCCTTTTGCTTTCTCGTAAGGAAATGTTCCTTTTCCAAAAGGTCCTCTTATTCCTATTTTTGCGCCTTCCTTAAGGTTGTGTATGGCTTTTGAAACACTTCCTGCAGCTCTTATGCATAATTGGAATTTAACCTTGTTATTAGGATTTGAGGTGATGGAAAAAGGAGCCTCCCCAACTCCAAAAACTGTTAATTCTACAAACTGTCCTGGAAGGAAATTAAAATTTTCCTGGTCTTCCTTTTCAGCAAATGAAATATCAAAAATTTTTTCAATGGAAGTTACAGTCTCAATACGGGTAATTCTTGCTAATTTTGGAGTATAAATATTGTTTTCCATGGCTATACACTCACCTCTTTCTTAACAGCATTTATATCTTCTGCAATATTTATTTTGGCAAGACATGCTTCAATGCATCTTCCGCATCCTACACAGGAATTTGTTCCCAGTCTGTCTTCAAAGGTTTTTAATTTGCATCTGTACCTTTGCTTTAACCTGTTTTCCTTATCTGGTCTGAAGTTATGACCACCGGCAACAAGCCCATACCCTGGAATCATGCATGAATCCCATTCTCTTATTTTACTGCCCTTTTTTAAATTAAGTTCCATGTCATCTCTTACATTAAAGCAAAAACATGTTGGACAAACCAGACAGCATGAACCGCAACTGTAGCAGTCTTTTGCAACCTTGTCCCAGAACTTCCTGTCATCATATATAAGTTCATAATTGTCATAAAAATTTTCAGTATCTGCTTTATTCTTAAAGCTTTTTCTGTAATCATCCATAAACTTATCGTAATCTTTAAAGTCTTCCTGGCTTGCATTAACTGCTGAAGCATATTTTGCCAGAAGATCATTTCCTTTTTTAGTGCCAACTCTTACAAAATATCTGTTGCCCAAGTCAGTTAAAAATATATCAAATCCGTCCTTTGCATATTCCATACCCATGCTTATTGAAAAGTTTGTTTCAGAAGGCATTCTGTCAAGCCCGATTACCATAAGGTTTTTTCTGCGGGAAGTGTAAGGCTCATCAATTATTTCAAATTCAGAAAAAAATCTGTCAAGAAAATTCATTCCGTTTACATCGCATGCATCAATTCCAAAAAGTATTTTTTCTTTTGCGTTATGAACCGGATTTATTTTTACATCTTCATTTATTTCATATTGTATAAGTGTTTCTGAAGGAAGAAAGAGGATTTTTTTTGCCGGTGCAATCGTAGTTCTTTTATAATTTGTATCAAGCTTTTTTATATCATTAATTCTTAGAAAATCATGTGTTTCTCTGTCTTTTTTTACAGGCCCTATGAATTCATAATCAGATATAAGCTTTGATAAAAACTCTTTGGAGTCATCTTTTTTAAGGACTTTATATAGCATTTAAATTCCTTTCTATAAATTTTTCCGCAATAATTAATTTATATCAAATAAAAAAGTTTGTAAAAATTTTGCAACAAGTTAAAATATCATCATCAAAAAGGTGTCAATTTTATTTCTTTATTTTTTAGCTAACTTTTTATTTCTTTATTTTTTCAGTTATCCAGTCAATCCAGTTATCCAAACCTTCCCCGGTCTTGCATGATATTTTCATAATTGGACTTTCAGGATTTAACTGTCTTACCTTCTTTTCAAAAAAATCATAATTAAAATCACTTACCTGCAGTAAATCAATCTTGTTTAACAGAACTGCCGATGATTTAATAAATCCTTTAGGATATTTTACAGGCTTATCATCACCCTCGCTAACCGATGAAAGAAGAATTTTAAAATCTTCACCAAGGTCAAACCCAATCGGACAAATTAAATTTCCCACATTCTCAATAAAAATTATATCAAGATTTTTCACATCGATCTTTTTAAGCGCCTTTTCAATCATTGATGCATTAAGATGGCAAGTTCCACCTGTATTTATCTGCACAACATCATTTATATACTGCTTTATTTTTTCTGCATCATAGGTTGAAGAAATATCTCCTTCAATGACACCGATTTTAAAATTTGAAAGTCTTTTTATGGATTGGGTAATTAAGGAAGTTTTACCGGAACCCGGAGATGAAAGTATATTGATTACAAGAACGTTATAATCCTTAAATAACTGTCTGTTAACTTCTGCATGTTCCTTATTATATTCAAGAACATCGCTTATAATCTCAATTTCCAAATTACCTCTTTTAATAAATATTTTTGATAATATGCTCAAACAATTTTTAATAATATACATTGAATTTAAATTTTGTCAAAAGAAATTTGTAATTACTTTGTAACAATATTTTCAAATTAAAATGAT